>DAWCEJ010000356.1:0-6395 GCA_052274955.1 Collinsella sp. | reverse complement strand
GCCACGATGACAAAGAACCCGGCGGCCGTGCCGTGGAACAGGTCGATGGCCATCATGCAGGTGGTGATGGGCACGTTGAGGCCGGCGCAGAACACGCCGAGCATGCCGAGAGCCGCCAGAAAACTGGGGTCAAGCCCGGTAAGGCAACCGATCCAGCCACCGAGTGCCGCACCGATGCCAAACAGGGGCGTGACCTCGCCGCCTTGGAAGCCCGCGCCCAGGGTAAGCGCTGTGACGACCAACTTGATGGCTGCGTCCGCCAGGGTGGTGTTGCCTGCAAATCCGGCGCCGGAAAGCCACGTGGAAAGGCCGGCGTAGTCCCAGGCGTCAAGGAGGGCATAGGCGGCCAAAACCACGAGTGCGCCTATGAGTGCGCGGACGAGGTAATTGGCGATAAAGCGACCGTACAAGCTTTTGACGGTTCGAACCGACCAGGCAAAGAGGCGTGCCGTCAGGCCGAAGATAATGGCGCTGATAACAACGATGACAACCGTCCGTGGTGTCATGTTGGGAACGCTGGCGATGACATTCGCCTCGTACTCGGTTCCCAAGGCAAGCGACGTAAAGTAGCCGGTAAACGAGGCGACCAGGCAGTAGATGCCCGCGGTGTAGTCGATCTTGCCAATAAAGCACATCTCCATGCCAAAGAAAGCTCCAGCAAGGGGTGAACCGAATACGGCGCCAAAGGCCGACGAGATGCCGGCGAGCATGAGGTCGTGGTGGTCATGCTTTTTGAGGTGGGCGAGGCTCGAGATGTTGCTGGCGATGGTGCCGCCAATCTGCACCGCAGCTCCCTCGCGACCGGCCGACCCGCCCGTTAGGTGCGTGAGCGTGGAGCAGACGAAGGTGAGAACGGCCATGCGCATATGGATGAGGCGTGTGCCCAGAGCGGAGTCGATGACCAGGTTGTTGCCTCGTTTGGCGGCAAGGCCGTGGTTTTTGTACACCCATGCGGTGGCAACGCCCACAACGGGAAGCAAGGCGTAGACCCATGCATGGTGCTCGCGATAGTCGGTCGCGATATTCAGCGAGGTCAAAAACGCCCAGGCGGCAACGCCCATGGCGAGCGAGACGATGACGACGAGTGTGAGCAACTTGGCGCTCGCGAGTAGGTTGCGGGCGTTGCGGCGCGTGTCGGCGGCCAAGAGATGCTCGGAGCGGGTGAGCTGATGCCTGCCGGCCATGATGACGTCGTTCAGGGAGAAAAAGCCGCCGTCGTCGAGCGACTGAGAATGATCCTGCGCTTCGTTTGCGCTTTCGGGTTTGTCGGTAAAAGTCATACGTTCCTCTTTTGGGTTGCAACACGAGCATTATAAAACGCGGTAAACGCGACGAGCCGGTGGGTTGGTTTTGGTTTTGTTTCGCGGCTTGCGGCCGACAGATGTATTTGCGGGTACAGGCCAAGTCGCGGTCGCGCGTCGAGGGATTATACTGAGAGAAACATAAAGAATCGGCGCTTTTGTTGCGCGCCGCAGCATGCTAGAGGTGTATATGGCTGAGAAACTCATTCCGTTGGAGGACGCGCAGGCGATCGTCTTGTCGCACGTGAATCGCACCGAAGTCGTCGAGATTCCCGTGTGGCAGGCCGCCGGTCTTCCCTTGGCAGAGGATGCGGTGGCCGATATCGACATCTCGCCGTTTGCCAACAGCGCTATGGACGGATATGCCGTGCGCTCGGCGGACTTGGCGCAGGCATCTGGCGAGGCGCCGGTGACGCTCGACGTTATCGGACACGAGGCTGCGGGCCATGTGTTTGAGGGCACAATCGGCGCGGGCGAGACGGTCCGCATCATGACGGGCGCGCCGGTACCCGAAGGTGCCGATGCCGTGGTGAAGTATGAGATCGTCGATGTGCTCGTCGGTGACGGCAACGAGGGTTCGCGTGTGAGGTTCTCGGCACCGGCTAAGGTGGGGGAGAACGTTCGAGCTGCAGGCGAGGAGGCCCATGCCGGCGATGTTGTGATGCACGCTGGCGAGGTTGTGGCCCCGGCCGGCGCCGGTTTGCTGGCGAGCGCCGGTTACGCGAACGTTAGAGTGCACGCCGCCCCGCGTGTGGGCGTTATCTCGCTGGGCACGGAGCTGGTCGCGCCCGGCCAACTGCCGGCGCGTGGGCAGATTCGCGATTCCAATTCCTCGGCGTTAATGGCCGAGGCACTCGATGCTGGGGCCGACCCGGTGTTCTACGGCATTGCGCCCGACGACGAGCGGGCGATTGCCGAGCTGGTGCACCGCGCCGCGCAAGAGTGCGATTTTGTCATTACGAGCGGTGGCGCCTCGGCTGGCGACTACGACTACGTGACGGCGCTGGTTCGGCGCGAGGGTGAGGTGCTGTTCGATCGCATTTCGTTGCGTCCCGGCAAGGCCATTACGTTTGGCCTGCTCGGCGGCAAGCCCTATCTGGGGCTTTCGGGCAACCCCGCGGCGGCCTATGTGGGCTTTGAGATGCTCGCCCGCCCGGCGATTCGCAAGATGCGCGGCTTTGCCGAGGGTGCGCGTCCCGTGCAGCAGGCGGTTCTTATCCACGGCGTGAAGAAGCGACAGGACCGACGCTTCTATGATCGCGCCACGGTTGCGCGCGATGCGCAGACGGGTGAGCTTACGGTCACCGAGGCGCACAGCCAGAACTCGGCGCTGCTCGGAACCATGCAGCGTGCGAACTGCCTGTTGCGCATCAACGAGGGTCCGTGCGATCTTGAGCCGGGCGACGTCGTGGATGTCGTCCGAGTCGATCTGCCCGAGGGCACCGTGCTGTAGGAGGAATGCTATGGAGCTGAAGATATCGATCGTGATGTGCTCGGATACGCGCGATCTTGCCCAGGACGAGGCTGGAGCCGCACTCGAGGAACTTATCGAGGCGCAGGGCTGGACGGTCGCCTCGCATGTGGTCGTGCGCGACGACGTCAGCGAGATCGGTGATGCCATTGTGGAAGCCGCCGATGAGTGCCACGCCAATGTCGTGCTCACCTGCGGCGGCACGGGGCTTTCGATGCGCGATGTGACGCCCGAGGCGACGCGTGCCGTCTGCGAGCGCGATGTGCCGGGTATTGCAGAGGCAATCCGTGCGTACTCCATGACCAAGACGCGCCGCGCCATGCTCTCGCGCGCCGTGTGCATGCAGCGTGGGTATACGCTTGTCATCAACTTTCCGGGATCCACGAAAGCGGCCCGCGAAAGCTGGGAGGCCGTGAGCGATCAGCTGGAGCATGCGGCCCAAATGACGGCGGGCGGCGGGCACGCCAAATAAGCGCACTACCTGCGGCGGAGTAACCCTACGGGCTGCTCCGCCTTTTTTATGCAGCGACGGTGCGGGCCGTCTCGCGGTTATTGGTAAAAGAAAATTATCGGGCGAGAGCTATTCATCATAAACATTATTCGCGTGAAAGTATAATCTAGTAACAGAACAAAGCTCGCGGCGGGGCGCCCGGGTGTAGTCTTCGAAAGGGTTGAACATGTTCGATATGGTTTCTCGCCGCGGATTCGTCTCGCTTTCTGCTGTCGCCGCTGCCGGTCTTGGGCTTGCCGGCTGCTCCGGCAACAAGGAGCCTGAGTCGACCGGTTCCGATGCCGGCTCCGCCAAGATTTCGTCCAAGAAAGCTGTCGAGCTGCAGGTATTTGCCGCCAACTCGCTCGAGAAAGCTCTGCCCGAGGTTCAGAAGCTCTACACCGATCAGACCGGTACCACCTTTGCCGACACGCAGTTTAAGGCCTCCGGCGACCTCGTCGAGCAGATGCGTGCCGGCGCCACGGCCGACGTGCTCATCACTGCTTCCAAGGGCACCATGGATGACGCTGAGACCGCTGAGCTCGTCGACGCCGACACGCGTGAGGACATGTTCGTCAACGACCTCGTGATTATTCGTGCCGAGGGCTCCGGCACCAAGGTCGAGGCCATCGCCGACGTCGCGAACCTGGACGGCAAGATCGCCATTGGCGACGCCAAGACCGTCCCCGCCGGCAAGTACGCCAACCAGGCCTTAGCTTCTGTGGGTCTCTACACCGGCACCGAGGGCGACGACGGCGAGTATGCACCCGAGCTTGCCGACAAGGTGGCCCTGGCCGACAAGGTCGGCACCGCTGCGTCTTACGTCTCTACGGGCGACTGCGTGGCCGGTTTTGTCTACAGCTCCGATATCTTCCGCTATGACGGCATCGAGGAGGCCTTCGTGTGCCCCGAGGATTCGCACAAGCCCATCGTGTACCCGGGCGCCGTTGCCGAGAGCTCCGAGCACGCCGACGAGGCCAAGGCGTTTATCGACTTTTGCCTGTCCAACAAGAAGGCTCAGAAGATTTGGGCTAAGTACGGCTTTGAGCTTTCCGAGTAGTGCGGCTTGGCGCGATAATCCCATCGTTTTGTGTTTCACTCCGTCCTTGTATTCGCTTGGAGCTTTTCGTGCTTAAAAGATTCCGCATGCTTGTCGCCTGTGCTTTGACCTTCGCGCTTTGCTGGGTGCCGGGATTTGCGTTTGCTGGGGACGCTGAGGACGGGGCCCAGGTTGCTGCGACCGCTCATGGGCTTCCCTATGGAATCGAGGGTTTTGAGCGGTTGGCCAAGGGGACCGCTCGTGCCATGGAGGGCCAGCCAGAGGGCTACCGGTTTCCCGTTGACGAGGACGTGGACCTTGTAGTGGCGCCTGCTGCCGATCGCGTTGTGGTGTGGATATCGCCCAAGGCGGTCGAGAAGTACGGATTGGATCCGCAGGATAACGAGTGCGTATTGGGTCTCAAGGCCCTCGTCTGTGAGCTCGACAGCGCAAACTGCATGGGAGGTGCGCGGCTGGGGGACGTGGATCTTCCTTGGTATGTCACGGCGGAAACAACGTTTAATGCCGGCGGGTATACCTATGGCTTTGATGTGCGTGGTGCGGATGGGGACCGCTATGTGGTGATTGCATCGGCCTCGGGTGATGCCAAGGGCGGCGCGCGTTGGCTTGATAGCGCTCAAATGGTAGAGGCATCGTCTGTCGTGTTGCGGGATGAGCAAGGGCCGTTGACCTCTCTGGCTTCCTTTTTGGGCGACATCGACTATCGCCCGTTTTGGGTGTCCATTAAAACGAGCGGCCTTGCCCTGCTGATCTCCTTTGCGCTGGGCTTGTTTGCCGCGTGGAAGACTATGGGTACCTCGAGTCGCATCAAGGGCCTGCTCGATTCGGTCTTTACGATTCCTATGGTGCTGCCGCCCACGGTCTGCGGCTTTCTGCTCCTCATGCTGTTTGGCCGCTCGACCGGGGTGGGCCAGTGGCTCATCGCACACGGCATCTCGATCGTCTTTACCTGGCCCGCGGCGGTCATTTCGGCCGTCGTTGTGTCGTTTCCGCTGGTCTACCGCACGGCGCTCGGAGCCTTTGAGAGCCTTGACACGCAGATGCTCGATGCCGCGCGAACCCTGGGATGGTCCGAGCGTCGCATCTTTACCAAGCTTATGATGCCGCTTGGCTGGCCCTCGATTGCCGCCGGCGCGGTGCTTGCCTTTGCCCGCGCGATGGGCGAGTTTGGCTGCACCCTGTTCTTTGCAGGCAACTATGCCGGCATTACGCAGACCATTCCCATTGCGATTTACTTTGAGTGGATGGGCGGCAACACGTCGGTGGCCCTCTTTTGGGTCGTGGTCGTAATTGCGTTCAGCTTCCTGGTCATTCTGTTCATCAACATGTATACGGCGCATTCGCAAAAGTATCGCGAGCGTGGTCTCTCCCGTGCAGAGCGCAAGCAGGCCAAAGATCTCGCCGGACAGGGCGATTCGCTCGACCCAGTGGGCGGCGATGCGCTGCGTATCGATCGCGAGGCGCTGGCCGAGCTCATGCGCGATGACGCAGCACCGCAGGGAGGTCGATAAGCCATGTCGCTCGTTCTGGATATCAAAAAGCGCTATCCGGGCTTTACCCTCGACATTCAGCTCGATGCCGGCGAGGAGCGTGTGGCGCTGCTGGGCGCCTCGGGTTGCGGCAAGAGCTGCACGTTGCGCTGCATTGCCGGCGTGGAGACACCCGACGAGGGCGAGATCGTCGTCAACGGCGTGACCTTTTTTGACTCGGCGGCGGGTATCAACCTGTCGCCCCAGGAGCGAAAATGCGCCCTGCTGTTCCAGAACTATCAGCTGTTTCCCAACATGACGGTGGCCGATAACGTATGCGCCGGTGTTAAGGATGCGGGTGACGCCGCCGCGCGCAAAAAGCTCGCCGAGCGCTATCTGGGCATTTTCGGTCTGGCCGATTTTGCCGACCGCTACCCCGCGCGCCTCTCGGGCGGTCAGCAGCAACGCGTGGCGCTTGCGCGCATGGTGGCGGCGCATCCGGGCATTTTTATGTTCGACGAGCCCATGAGCGCGCTCGATTCCTATCTTAAGAGCGCGCTCGAACAGAACATGCTCGACCTGTTCGATGTGTGCAACCGTACCG
>DAWCEJ010000355.1:0-1048 GCA_052274955.1 Collinsella sp. | reverse complement strand
TGACGTTGTCCATTGCCCGGTACTTGGCAGGGACATCGCCTGCGGTAATAATCGTTGCGTCACGGAAGTCCGCGAACTTGACGGGCGCCACCATGCCAAATTTACTGGCATCAGAGATTACGAAACGCTTGGCCGTATGGCGCATCGAGATACGCTTTACTTGCGCCTCCTCGATATCGGGCGCCGTGAAGCCCTGCTCGGCGGCAATGCCGTTAGAGCCCCAAAAGCCACAGTTGAAGTTGTAGCGGTCTAAGGTTGCCAAGGCATCGGGGCCAACGAGCGCCTCGGTCTCGGGTTTGAGCTCGCCACCCAGCACCACGGTACGCATGCCGCGCAAAGCAAGGCGTTGAGCATGGAGCACGGAATCGGTCACATAGGTGACATCTTCAAGGTGTGGAAGATGCTCGATGAGCCTGAGCGTCGTCGAACCCGAGTCGATGTATACAAAGCTCTCGGGCTCCACAAGTGCCGCCGCACGGGCGCAGATACGCTCCTTGTCGTCGTTATGGAGGTCGCTGCGCTCATTAAGCGTTAGGTCGCGCGTCACGTGCGCGCGCTCCAGACTTGTCGCGCCTCCGTGCACCTTGGCGATACGGTGTGCTCGGTCGAGCGTCTGCAGGTCGCGCCGAATGGTAGACGCCGTCACGCCCAGGGCTTCGGCAAGCTCCGGCACGGTAACCGAGCCGGTCTGCTGAACCATCGACACGATCGCGTTGAGCCTATCTTCCGCTAGCATCGCTTACTCCTCCTCGGGGTACACGACTCCCCAGTCGGCGCGCAGCTTGGTCATCAGCTCCATAACATCAGAAGCATAGCCCAGAAGCTCACGCTTAGAGTCGTCGCCGGCAACGGCCTTCTCAAGATCGGCCATCTCATAGCAAAGGGCGTAAGCCTCGGTGCCGGCGTGGACCTCCTCGCGGTGGCCGTCCGCAGTCCACACGATGGTCGCGTGATCGGCGCGCGGATACTCGTTGACCTCGATATAGCACTTGTCAAAGCTGATGACCGAGCGCTTGGGCTGCTTCGAGTGGAGCGTAAGGCTCACGAC
>DAWCEJ010000354.1:0-2211 GCA_052274955.1 Collinsella sp. | reverse complement strand
TGCGAAAATTCTACGACGCCTACGATATAGACAATGACGATTAGACCCAGGACGACAAAGAGCGTCGTCTTTTTGCCCGACTTATTGTTGCCGGCGGACTTGCGCGCGGGGCCGCGATCGCCTCGAGCGTGCGTGGGGGGCTGCTTGGGCGCATTGCCGTTTGCCTGGTGCTGCTGACGTTGTTGACGCTGCTGTCGCTGTTGGTTCGGGCGTTGAGAAGCGTTTGCTGCACTACGCTGCTGACCGTGGCTCGGCGCGATAGGACGCGGCGACTGAACGCCGCCGGTGTGCCTGCTCGGCTGCTGCGGATCGGGAATCAGTTGAGTTCGATCGTTTTGCGACATCGTATGCATATCCTTCGATTTTCGCCTTGCGGTTCATCGTGTTTTTCCTGGGCTTGCATTATAGCGATTGCCCTGCTGTTTGTGGTACGGAAACGGTGGCATTCAAAAGAGGTGGGACATTTGTCCCACCTTTGAGTCGTTCTTTGTCGCTATCCGCACACACCGCATTTTGCACAGGCCGAAAGTGCGGCCGGAGTCTGCGCGATGCCGCCCTTTGCCGTCTCTCGCAGTGTGGCCGGCAACGCGTGACCCACCGAGAGCATGACATGTGCCATCTGGTCAAACGGCACCAGGCTCTTAATGCCTGCGAGGGCGAGTTGTGCCGAGCTAAAGGCCGCTGCCACGCCGATGGCGTTGCGGTTTTGGCAGGGCACCTCCACGAGGCCACCGACGGGGTCACAAACGAGGCCCAGCAGGTTACTCAGCGCGATGGAGCTGGCGTCGAGCGCCTGTTCGGGCGTGCCGCCGAGCATCTGCACCAGCGCGGCGGCTGCCATGGCGGCGGCGCTTCCCACCTCGGCCTGGCATCCGCCCTCGGCGCCGGCGACGCAGGCACTCGTGGTGAGGTTGAGGCCGATGGAGGCTGCGCAGTAGAGCGCGTCCATGACTTGCTCGTCGTCGAGCTGCAGGCGATCGGCGAGCGCCAACACGCAGCCGGGCACGACACCCGCGGAGCCTGCCGTGGGGGCGGCGACGATCACTCCCATCGTGGCGGAGCGCTCAAGCACGGCCATCGCGCGGGCCACGGCGTCGGTCTGAACGGGGCCCATCAGGCTTGCACTCAAATCGTTGCGGCCGGTGGCTTCGACAAGCTTGGCCTCGCCGCCGATAAGCCCGCCGAGCGAACGCTGCGGATTGGCGATGGGGGCCGTGGTCTCCTCGCGCATGACGTCGAGCACGCGGCGCATGGCAGCGACGGCGTGGGCCTCGCCGGTCAGACGCGCCTCGCGAACGGCCATGACGGCGCCAATGCTGAGCCCCAGTTCCTCGCACGCATCGAGCAGCTGCTCGCCGTCGTCGAAGATTTCCTTGGCCGAGACGCCGGGAGAGAGCGACGAGGCAGAACCGGGGAGCTCGATAAAGGTCGCGTAATCGACATTGTCGAGCTTGCGCAGCATGGGGACGACGGTGTCGTCGGGCGCGCCGTCGGTCTCAAAGACGGAGTAGGCCTGGCCGCCCACTTCGGTGCGGTAGGTGCGGCAGAAAGCGATGTTTACGTGGGCGTAGGCGAGCAGGTTGGTGAGCGCGGCGAGTACACCGGGGACGTCCTTGTGTGCCACGAAGAGCGTGGAATACATGCCCGAGATGTCGACGCCGACGCCGTTAATGCGGCTGATGCGCATCTTGGCGCCGCCAAGGCTTTCACCGCGGACCTGTGCCGTGGCGCCCGTGTCATCGACCATGTCGATGTCGACGGTATTGGGGTGGATGGAGGCGTCGTCGCCCTTGATGTCAAAGTGATATTCGAGGCCCTGCTCGCGTGCGAGGTCGAAGGCCTGCTTGATGTTCTCGTCATCGGTGTCGAGGCCCAGGATGCCCGCGACGAGCGCACGGTCGGTGCCGTGGCCGCGGTAGGTGTGGGCGAAGGAGTTCCACAGGCCAAAGGTGACTTTGGTGATGCGGCCTTCCAGCAGGCTGGCGGCAACTTGGGCGCAGCGCAGGGCGCCGGCGGTGTGCGATGAGCTGGGGCCGACCATGACGGGGCCCAAGATTTCGAATGCCGAGGTCGTAGCTAGTGTTTGCGGCTTGCCTGCCATGGGTGCTCCTGTTCTATCCCGTCGTCCCGAGGGGCGGGGCATAAGGTCGCCTGCTCGGGCAGTCCTGGCTCGCACGGAGAGCACATTAAGTGCTCTCCGGCTCGTGCGGA
>DAWCEJ010000353.1:0-3110 GCA_052274955.1 Collinsella sp. | reverse complement strand
TCGTGAACGTGGTTGTTGACGGCGAGGCCTTCCTCAAGCCGTACGTCGCCTTTACCATGGGCGACAAGAGCGGCGAGTGTAGCGTGTTCAACATCACGTACAAGAAGCCCGAGACGCCCGTGCCGACGCCCGACCCCGGCACGCCCAAGACCGTGACGAACATCGTCAAGACGGTCAAGGGTTTCCTGCCCACCACGGGTGACCAGCAGGCCGCTGCACTGCTCATGGCATTTGTTATCGCCATGGCCGGCGTCGGAGCCCTGGTCTGGGGTATCCGTAAGCGCTAGGCACGCTGGCAGCGCCCGGGGCCAAAAGGCCCCGGGCGGCTAGCGGGGAGCCAAAACACAGCCCCCACCCCACCCCTGGCCGCCACGGAGGTATCTCCCTCCTCCGTGGCGGCACTTTTGTGTGCCGGGGGCGCCACGAAACCGGCCCATCTACTACGTTTAGTCCCTTACCCCCAACCATGCCAAAAAACGCGAAAACAAAACCGCAGGTAGAACGCCTGCGGTTTTGTTCAAAACGAGGGTGTGGTCGGGGGTATCGAACCAAACGTAGTAGATGGGCCGGTTTCGTGGCGGGTGCCGCCAGCTGATCCCCTGGGGACGGAGGAAAACGGATCATTTTGGTCCCGCGAGGCTGGCAGAGGCACTCGTGCAGGGCCGCCCGAACAAAACTATGCCGGATTACGGGGCTGAGTCACGAGTCCCCAACCATACCGATATTCGTGAAAATAAAACCGCAGGTAGACGAGCCGTCATTTTGCAGAAAACGCGGGTATGGATGGGGGTCCTGGCTTTGGCCCCGTAAACCGGCATAGTTTTGAAATGGCATTAAACCGGCGGCAGCAATTTTGCCATGCCGAAGTGGTTGGCCGTTGGTTGATTACCCTCGCAGGTAGGCGATGGCGATTTGGGTGCGGTTGCGCAAGCCCATTTTGGCCAGGATTGAGCTGATGTGGTTTCGCACGGTGCCTTCGCCCATGTAGGCGGTGGCCGCGATCTCCTTGTTGTCGAGTCCGCGGGCGATGAGCTCGGCGACTTCGAACTCGCGGTCGGTCAGGCCGGCAAAGGCCGCGGGCCGGTGGGGCGTGCCTGCTTTGTCACCCATTTCGTCAAAGTCAATATCCTCGATTGCCTTGCCCTCAAGCACACGTTTGCCGTCCATGACCTGCGCCAACGCTGGTGGAATGGCGGCGACATCGGTCTTGATCAGGTAGCCGCGGGCGCCCAGCTTGAGCGCCGACACAATGTATTCGTCATCCGAGAATGTCGTCAGAAACACCACGTGCGCCGCAGGGTCGTGCTCAAGGATCTCTCGTGCTGCCGAAAGTCCGTCGCGCCCCGGCATCTGAATGTCGAGCAGCGCGATATCGGGTGCGTGTTCGGCATAGAGCGAAACCGCGTCGTTGCCGTTGGCGCCGGTACCCACCACCTCGATCTGCGGCTGGGCGCCCAGGATAATCTTGAGCGAATCGACCACTAAGCGGTCGTCGTCGACAACGATGAGCCTCATCGGTCCTCATCTCCTTGCTGTTTGGGAACGGTGGCAAACACACGCCAGCCTCCGGCGCTGGCACGCGGGCCGGCGGTGAAGGTGCCGCCAAGCGCCTCGATGCGCTCGCGCATGGAGGCGAGCCCCATGCCCTCCGCAGCGCCGCGGCCGCTTGCTTGGATCCCGCCCGCGCCATCGTCGGTAACGACAAGCTGGTAAAACGACGGATGTTCCATGCATCGTACGGTGACGGTCTGGGCGCAAGCGTGGCGCATGGTATTGGAGAGCGCCTCGCGCAGGACCGCTGCAAAGCAGTTGGCGACATTTGCGGGCGCATGCTCGGCCAAAACTTCAAGCTCAATCTGCGGGCCGCCGTCCGAGCGCGCGCCTTCAACAATGCGTTCGAGCTGCACGGAAAGGTCGACGGCGTTGTCGTTGAGCGCGTGGACGCTGGTGCGCACAAGCTGGAGCGCCTCGTCAACCGTGCGTTTAACGTCGGAGAAATCGGCGGCGACGCCAGGCTCGTCGGCGTGGACCACGCGTAGGGCCTCGGCTTGAAGCGAAGCGCGCGTGAGCTGGTGGCCCACGTTATCGTGGATTTCGCGCGCGATGCGGGCGCGTTCGGCGAGCGTCGCGAGCTCGACTTCGTAGTCCTGGCGGTCGGTGAGGTCGCGGTTGCGTGCCTCGAGTGCCAGGGCGCGTTCTTGCAGCTTGTCGCGGGTGCGACGCATGCGTTCCTGTTCGCGCTCCAGCTGCGCGGTGCGCAGCGACAGCAACGTGGCGGCGACCGAAAGGATGGCGGTTAGCAGCAGCGTTCGGGTGGTGAGCGCGCCGCCGCGAAGGTCCGCGACAAGCGCGCAGACAAACACGGTGCCAATCGCCAGCGCGGGCCAGATGCGTTCACGGCGCACGCGTCGCGCGATGTCATAGAGGATGAGAGGCGCAAACGGCACAAACGGCGGCACGAAGACAGCCGCGATGATGTAAGCGTAACTCGCGGTCTCGCTTACACGGCGCGTGCGTTCCTCCTGTGCGACCTCGGCCAGCGAGGTGGCGATAACGCCAAGGCAAAACGCTGTGACCAGGCGAGCGTCCACAGTAAGACCCATGGCGGCCGCAATGCAGCACGCCAGCACAATCGATTTGTCGAAAAGCCTGTTCATACGGGTATTGTACGCGAAGCTACGCGTGGTGGAGGGGCCGCCTGCGCAACCGTGACATTCCTCCCGCGCGGCAAACCGGCGTCGATTGCTCGCACGAGCGGGGGTTTCGCCTCCGCTCCCCGCACTCGTGACAAAGCTCACTGGTGCGCGCCGGCGGCTCCTGCGATGATGCAATCGTACCGGGCCGCAATCAACGGAAGGGCCGCCTCATGACAGACATCGTCCACGTCGAAAACCTCGTCAAGCGCTATGACGATCTTATCGCGCTCGACCACTTTAACCTGAGCATCGCCCCCGGCGAGATCTTTGGCCTGCTGGGTCCCAACGGCTCGGGCAAGACCACGTCCATCAACTGTATCCTGCAGCTGCTTGCCTACGACAAAGGCACCATCGAGCTCTTTGGCGAGCCCATGACGCCCGCCCGCTACGACCTCAAGCGCCGCATCGGCGTGG
>DAWCEJ010000352.1:0-5017 GCA_052274955.1 Collinsella sp. | reverse complement strand
TAAGCTAATGCATATTCTACCAGCAACTCTGGTAAACCTTTCCAATTACAGCCACTATTACGGCAAACTCATCTGGAAAGCAAGCCGCGAGGTGTGGGAAGCGCAGCGCATTCCCCTCTAGGGGGGATGCTAGCAAGCGCTGCCGTGCGTGAGCTTCAACAACCTCACAACCCAGCAACCCAACGCTGCAACACCATAAAACCATTGCGTTAGCCACCCAAAACCCCCAACGGCAACAATCCCTTTCTCCAAAGCCTAAGCAGAAACCTTCGAAGCAGTGGGAGAGTGTCAACGCCCAGCCGAAGATCCCCAACCAACACCCTCCCAAGCAAAAGTGCTAAAATGCACCCATATCGCCGTCAGGTCGGGAATAAACGCCTGTGGAGAGTGCCTTGCATTCGTTGAACCAGGAAAACCGTGCAGGTTGCTGAACGGTGGCTCAAGGTCGAGCTTGCGATAGCGCGGTTTGAGAACCGCCTGCTCTGCCATGGTTGCTGAACAACGCCAGGGGATATCTGTCTTTGAGTAACGCTTTGAAAGTACCTCAAACGCCATAGTCACTGAACGAAGATGATGGTGTTGCGATGTGCCTATGCCAAGATAAACATATACCGTGATCAGAACGGGAATCTACGCCTGTGGAGAGCGGATACGCTCGCAGAAGCAGGAGGACCTGATAGGTCACTGAGCACTACTAGCGTTGCTTGGAAACCGAAAGCAAAAAGCCGGGGGCTATCGCCTCCGGCTTTTTTCATGCACCGATACTCCCTGATCCCTATCTCGTGGCACCGCAGCCTGAGCAGCGGTACCCGGTTGTCACGGTCTCGTCGTAAGCCGCAGAGACCAGCACACGTTCCGTGTAGGCCTCTTTTACTACTTTGTACTCATAGTGGTACCTGCTGTGTCCCGAGGCGTTCCTATGCTGCGCGAAGTTGCCGGTGATGTCCTGGTTGCAGCTGTCGCAGATGCAACGCCTTTCCTTAACTGCCGCGTGGTTCACGGTTCGGTACACCGCATCGTGGTGCTTTGTGGTCGTGACAGCCACCCAGTTATGCTGGTGGGACTGAGCGGCAGACGATCCGCCTTGCGGGGCGGAAGAGGAGCCGGAGCCGTTGCCGGTATCGGCAGCGGCGGCATCGGCCGGTTGACCGTCCGTTTGCTGCTGGTCTGCAGCCGTATCTTGATTCTCTGCCTGCTCTTCCGAACCGCTGTCCGCCTTGTCCAGGTTGACCGAAAGTTCCATGTCCTGCCCATCGCCTGCCACCTCGAATGTCATGTCGAAGAGCGGAGTGAGGTAGGTTGAGCCGTCCTGGTTCGACGGAACCGACATCACATGGACCCGGTACTTCCCAGGCTCCAGCACGCCGATTTCGGTTCTCTCGTTGCATTTCGCGTTGACCGCCTTGGCGGTATCGTCTCCATCCTCGCCTTTGAGGATGGATATGCTGGCAGGCGAGGTGTTGCCGTCTGCCCCGTCGGCGTAAACGGTGAGGTACACCATGGAAGCCTGTTTGGCAGCCTCCTCGTCTTCCTGGGTGATGCCCGGTTCCTCATCCTGCGCATCCCCCTGATGGGAAAGCGCAAAGGCGGCCGCGCCGCCGATGATGAGCAGCCCCGCCAACACCGCGATCACGATGGCAACGATCCTGCCAGGCGAGATGCCCCCGTCGGCATCATCGTAGTAATCATGCCCGTAGCCCGAATCCCAAGCAGTAGCCGGTATCCCTGGTGCCGGCGCCTGCTCGTCGACCTCGTTCCACCAAGGCGATTTCTCCTGCTCCTCAGCCTTCTTAGGAGGCTCGAAGCTGTCGTACTCATTGCCCATATCCGACACCTCCGCTTAACCGCCAAGAATATCGCGAGCCCAAGACCCGGACTTCACCATGCCGAGGATGGCGAGGATCGGGATGGCAAGCGATTTGATGAGAACGCTGGCATCCAACCCCTTCCCGCCGAGAAGGGCGCCGGATCCCACAAGCTGCTTGTAGAGGATCGGGAAGATCGCGATAAGGAACGCGAGGATGGCGCCGGCAAGGCACACCGATGCGAACACCTTTATGTAGTTGATGCCCATGTTGCGGGTCTCCTCGAAGCCGAGGAGCGCAAACGGGATGGGAGAGAAGACGGCCATGACGTAGAGCTGAAGGGCTCGAGCGGCGGCCATGACGTAGGCAACGACGGCTGCGAGCATCGAGGTGCAGAAGATGAACAACGCGGTGATCGCGCAAAGCAGCATGACCGCAACGTCTGCGTTGTCCGTGTTGCCGAGCTTTATCTCTCCCTCCATCTTCTGCGAGGTGGTGATTCCCTTGGTGATGTCGTTGATCGCGTCGTAGAGGCCCTGGCAGATCTGAGGGCCGTGGTTGATCATGTAGGTGAACACGACGAAGAAGACCACGAGGATGAAGATCTCCTTGACGGTGGGGAGGGTCGCGTTCGCATCGACCTTCTGCGAGATTTTCACAAGCTGCACCAGAACTGCAGCCGCAAGGATGCTGTGCCCAACGGGAACCACAAGCGATTGGTGCACTTTGTTGATCACGCCCCATACGGCATCCTTGCTGGTGCCGGAGGAGAAGAGCGAGCCGAAGTTGCCGGTGAGGAGGTTGTCCGTCCCGACAGCCGAGAGCATCGAGCTGCCCGTGTTGAGCATCGTCTCGATCCACGGCTTCAGGATGGTGTCCTTCAGCCAGTTGGTGACGTCGTCGATTCCGAACGCATAGGCATATTGCGGCAAGGCCAGGGCCGCGCATGAGATGAGCAGGAACATGATGAAGATGGTCCTTGCGTTCGGTCTGGTGAAGTACTTCGATACGGTTTGCATGTTGTTGCCTCCTTTCTAGCGTATGGATTGGACGGTGAACGTCTTGTCTGAGCGGTTGTATACCACCTGCACCTGCGCAGACGTGGAGTCGAACTGGAACGGGATGTTCACGGTGCCGTTCTCCCAGTCGATGGTGACGCTCTTTGTCCAGGTAATCGTTGCGGTGGCGGGAAGGTACTGGGCAGAATAGTCGCGAAGCGCCTTCTCAAGGCCTTTCTGGTCGTTGTTGATGAGCTGCAGCGCATCTTGGTTCAAGGTGCTTATCTCGATGTTGGCGTTAGATGAGACGGTCGAGTAAACCTGACCGGATGCGGCAAGACCGGAGCTCTTGAGGAAGTACTGGAAGTTGCCGTCGCCGTCCTCCTCCTTGGTGAGGGTGAGGATGAAGCTGTCGTCAGGCGTCTCCACGGCGATGGTGGAGACCTCCGAGGTGTAGTCTGTGTTCTGCTCCTTGCTTGTGTCGATGGCATCGACAACATAGCCTACGGTCTTGGAGGTTCCGTCGTCGGTGCGCTGCGTGAAGGTGGTCTGGTCGAAGGTGACGAGCTTTTGCTTGTCCTCTGTGCACCAGAGGTTCGCCTTCAGAACATCGAGCGCCTGCTGTATGTCGTTTGAGTACTTTCCCTGCTTCGCACGCTGCTCGTCGCTGAGCTGTGCCTCCGCCTCAGCCTGCCGGTCGTCCTGCTCGGACGACGCTTGCTGCTCTGCGGCAGCCTTGTCGGCCTGCACCTGGGAGCAGCGGGCGAACGACAGCGAGACGAACACCAGAATGGCGACAAGCACGACAATGCATGTCGTTTTGTGCTTGTCTATGAAATCGGTGATATTGGAGAGATCCATTGTGTTTTTCCTTTCTTTTCACCCGGTGTAGCGCACGTACCACATGCCGCTGTGCACGGCGCTGATCTTCACCACGTCGCCTGTTCTTGGAGCGTGGATCATCTGGCCGTTGCCGATGTAGACGCCGGTATGGTGATCGTTGAGGGCGAAGTCGCCGGGCTGCGGGTTCGAAACACGGGTCCATTTCTCCATCGTGTAGGTGGTGCACCAGTGGTCGCCCATCTTGCCGGTGATGCAGTACCCGACGAGCCCCGAGCAGTCGAAGGCGTTGGGGCCGGCGGCTCCCCACACATATGGCTTGCCCAATTGCGAGTACGCCCTTTTCACGATGTCGTTGGCATCGACGGGGCACACTGCGCCGTTGCCGCCGATCTCGCCGGAGGTGATGGCCTCGTAGTATTCCTTGGCCTTCGATATTCGGTTGTTGATTCGCGGGAAGCCGGCACGTTCCCAACCGTAGCAGAACTGCTTGGTGGCCTCCTCGACGGTTGTTGCCGACTCAAAGCCTGATTTTGAGCCGCTCACATGGGTGCCTGGCGGAGGGGACGGGTTCTCATATCCGCCGGAAACGTCATAGGAACCGCTCCAGTTCTCCTTGTTGTAGATGTCCTCGTTCCAGAAGAACTCAAGCTGCGTGTTGAGGTTCGTCCAGTCGGCTACGCCGCTCGCGCCGCCCATTCGAATGCAATAAGCATAAAGATTGTCCCAACGACCGCCGGTCCATTGGCAGATGCCATGGCCTTTGCCGTTCGACTCGATCTTCTTCGGGTTCATCTCGCTTTCCGCATACATGTTGCCCATGATCGCGGCGATGTGAACATCGTCCAACCCCTTCTCCCTGAAGAAGCTCACAACCTGGTTCTCAACCTCGTTGAGGGTAAGGTTCTGCTCTTGGCCGCCACCGATGATGGCGGCGATGACCGCGATCACGATCACGATAGGAGCGATGATCGCGAGTATCGTGCCGAGGATGCCGAGAACGCCGCCGATCATTCCACCGACGGCACCGACAAGGTTGCCGATTGCAGCGGTCGCCTTCTTGCCGATCTTCTGCGTGACTCTGTGCGCTGCCTGCGCCCTGTGCTGGTTCAACGAGGACTGCATCTGGTGCATCGCATCGGCAGGGCTCTTTTTCTGGTAGCGCTTCTCCGCAAGGCCGCCGATCTTGTCGGAGGCCTTCCTGACAACCTCTTTGCCGGCCTTCTTGCCGGCTTCGGCACCGGCTTTTCCGCCTCTCTTGACGACTTTCTTGCCCTTGCTGAGACTTTTCTTGGTGAATTTCGTTGCCTCGTCGGTGATTTTCTTGCCGGCGGCCTCGTCAACGTCGCCGTCCATCTCGTAGCCAGCTTGAGC
>DAWCEJ010000351.1:0-3018 GCA_052274955.1 Collinsella sp. | reverse complement strand
CACCGAGCCGTGCACGCCTAAGGCCAAGAAGGCTGCTCCGGCCCCCAAGAAGGCCGCTGCTCCCAAGAAGGTCGAGGCTGCCGAGGAGGCTCCTGCTGAGGAGACCGCTGAGTAGACAATCCGTCTGCATAGGCTATATTCGAGGGGTACGTTCGCGTACCCCTCTTTTTTTGTCGAAATGCCATTGCCTGTTTGTTGGGAGCGCCCATGACCGCGCCGTCTGATTTCAATTCGATTCCAGAGCTCGATGCCACGCTCGTTTTCCGCGTGGCATACGATGGCTCGTCCTATAGCGGCTTTGCCGAGCAGCCGGGACAGACGACGGTTGCGGGTGAGCTGCGTCGAGCTATCGAGACGCTGCTGCGCCGCCCGATCGATCTGACGTGTGCGGGGCGTACCGATGCCGGCGTGCATGCGGTGGCGCAGTACATCAGCGTGCCTGTAACGGACGCTGAGCTTGCGTGTACGCGCCGTAGGTGGCTGCGGGCTATGGATGCCCTCCTGGGCAAAGATATCGCCATAAATGAGGTCTACAAGGCTCGTAAGGGCTTTTCCGCGCGCTTTGACGCACGATCTCGTACTTATACCTATCGCATTGCCGATCGTGATGCACGGCCCGTCCTGTCACGCGGTGCCGTGTGGTGGCATCGTTATCCCCTCGACGTCGATGCGATGGGGGCCGCCTGCCCTGCGCTCTTGGGCGAGCAGGATTTTAAGAGCTTTTGCAAGGTGGCGTCTGCCGTGGGCAAACCTACGCACCGCTGCGTAATGCGCGCCGAGTTTGGCCATGAGGTCGCCTTTGGCGAGGACATCCTCACGTTTACCATCGAGGGCAATGCGTTTTTGCATTCGATGGTGCGAACCATTGTGGGCACCCTCGTCGAGATCGGCATGCATCGTCGCGATCCCCAGTGGATGCGCGAGGTTATTGACGCCTGCGACCGTACCGCTGCGGGTCCCACGGCGCCTGCCTGCGGCCTTACGTTTATGGGCGTGGATTACGGCCCTGACGAGCTTGTCGTGCTCGACTAGGGGAGTGTGCGACGCATCCGTACCTGGCACATACTATGTGTGAGCTGCGCGTGTGCAACATCTGTTCTTGGCGTGCAACATGTTAGGCGGCTCGTTGCTTTTATAGCTCGGGTGTACCATGAACGACGATTTGATTTGGCGCTGTCGAGAGGACGGAAAACTTGGTTCGACGTGGTTCGCATCCGCGACTTTCTGTAATCCTCGTTGTCGAGGGTTCACCCAGCTATGCGATGCGCGCGCTCGAGAGCGTCCAGAATCAAGACCTCTATGATCTGCAGATTGTTGTCGTATTCCGCGATGTCGCACCGGGTGTGCGCCATTCGTTCGAGGTTGCCGCCGGCAGAGATATTCACATCGATTTGATCGACGTCGAGGATTCGGCGCACGGAGCATGTCTCAAGGCCGGTTTTGCCGCCTCGCGTGGATTGCAGATAGTTGCCATGAACGCCGACGAGTGGTTTGCCCCGCAGTCCCTTTCCAAGATGGTCGATGTTGCATGCGATGCTGCGGCAGACATGGTGATTCCCACGGCATCGCTCGACCGCTACGATGCTCATCGTGAGCGCCATTCGCGCGTACTGGATGCCACCTCTCTTACGATCGATGACCGTGCTTCTTTGGCTGCCGGTCTATCTCAGATGATTTCCGGCGGCCTGATTGCCCAGACTTCCGGTGTGATGTACAGCCGCTCGCTGTTCGAGACGTGTTTGTCGCGAGATCGTGCGTTTCGCACGATTGGGTTTATGACATGCGCTCTTTCGCAGGCGCAACGCATATTTGGGTGCGGTGGCGCCTGTTTCCATGCGGCGGCGCCGCAGCTCACAGATGCTTTTGACCCCACATTGTTTGCCAAGCTTACCGATGACGCCCGGGCGCTTGACGCGCTTACTGATTCGCTTGCAGAGGCGAGCAGCGACACGCAGCTAAAGGTGGAGAGCCATATGTTTTACTTCGCCGGGCTGGTTGCCTGCATCGAAAACTTGTGCTTGAGCCCGCATGGGGTTTCTTCAATTGAGCGTTCCGCTCGTATGCGTGATATGCTCGAGGCATCTCGGACTCGTCAGATGGCCGCGGCACTCAGCGACAACCATCGTGGACTCGGCCTGTTGTTTGGACCGATTGCCCGTGCCAAGCCTGCGCGCTGCGTGATGTATACGCACCTGGTCGCTTTTTTTAACCGGACGGGCGCCAAAATCGCCTAAGACGGCTACGTTCGAAATAATCTTGCATGGATTTGTTTCGAAATGCGTTCTTATTCACAAATACCCTTAAATAGCGCTAAACTATTCAATCACTGATTGATTGTCTCCGCCATCTTTGGAGTGAGGTTTTGTATGGCTAAAAAACGCAATGGGCGCCAGGATGCCATCAGAGATATCGTGCGCAACAAGGACGTACGCACACAGCGCGTTTTGGTAGACGAGCTGCGTGCCATGGGTTTCGATTGCACGCAGGCGACCGTTTCGCGCGACATCGCGGATATGGGACTGCGTAAGCTCCCGGAGGGCATCTATGTCCTTGCCGAGGACCTGCATTTGCAGCGCATGGTCTCCGAGTTGGTTACCGGCGTGCTGCGCACCGATAATCTGGTTATGATCAAGGCACAGCCCGGTACGGCTTCTGGTATTGCCGCAGCCGTCGATGCTGCGGAGCTGCCCGATGTGCTCGGCTCGCTTGCCGGCAACGACACGATCCTGGTCATTGCGCAGACGGCCGAGGACGGCGAGCGCCTTGAAGCGCTCATCAACAAGCTGAGTAACTCTCGTAAGTAGGGGATGCGCGGCGTGCGCGTCGATACGTATACGCAGTTTCATAAACTTGTAGGGACGCCGGCTAGAGCCGGCGTCTTTTTGTGTCGGTACCTGGAGACGTACGGTGGCATTGTCCGGGTAAGACGAAAAAGGGGCCCGTGCAGCGTGCGTGCTGTCCGGGCCCCATTGCTGGCTATGGCTGGCTACTGACCTGTTGAAGGATCGGGCGTGGGGG
>DAWCEJ010000350.1:0-1845 GCA_052274955.1 Collinsella sp. | reverse complement strand
CATTTTGACGTTCGTGTGGACCAAGAGCTCATCCAACGCCACGAGTATCGACTGGAAGATGCGCATCGTGAGTATGGACGACACCATCGCCGAGCGCATTCAGAAGCAGGTGAACTCGGTGTCGTCGTTGATTGAGGACCCGGTGGTGAGCCAGACCAAGATTGACGAGGAAAAGGCCGAGCGCGATCTGGAGCATCGTCTGCATGGCCGCGAGATTTTCCGCGGCGGCAAGCCCGATCGCACACCGTCCGAACTGCTGGAGCAGGACAAGAAAAAATAAGACGCCATCATCCCGCGTGAGCCACAAGCCCCGCGGGATGATTTTTTGGGACGGGATTAAAAAACATTATGCATAGAAAGTCATAATTATCATTTCGTAAACATTTCGATGAAATTAACGCCATGAGGCATGCTTGCGGTTACAATACCGCGAGGCCTAACTACACACCTTTAAGCCGGTCCTGTGAGACCGGGAAGGAGAATTATGGCGAACAACCATACCGCGGGCGCTGCCGCCCGCACCTTCGCGCCTAGCGAGCTTTGCCAGCGTATGCTGGCCAAAACCAGCAAGGGCACCTGCGGTCCCTGCATCCTGTATCTTGAGGATGGGACCATTTTTTATGGACGTGCATGCGGCGCTGAGGGCACCGCGACCGGCGAAGTCTGCTTCAACACCTCGCTCGAGGGCTACTTTGAGGTCATGACCGACCCGAGTTATGCCGGCCAAATCGTAACCATGACCTATCCGCAGATCGGCAACTACGGTATCGACGAGACCGACGTCCAGTCGGCCTTCCCCGGCGACGCTGTGCGCCCTGCGAGCGCTCCGGCCATGCGCGGCATGATCGTTCGCGACATGTGCGCCACGCCTTCTAACTGGCGCTCGGCCGTCAGCGTGCCGGAGTACCTGCGCGCTCACGGCATCGTCGCTATCGAGGGTGTCGACACTCGCGCCCTGGTGCGCCACCTGCGCGACAATGGTTCCAAGATGGGCATTATTTCGACCGAGATCTTCGACGTCGACGAGCTTGCCGAGCGTCTGGCCGCTGCGCCCACGCTGGTAGGCGAGAACCTGGTCAAGACCGTAAGTTGCCCCGTACCTCACGAGTTTGTGGCCGCCGACCTGCCTGCCACGCATGACTTTGCGCTTACGGCTGCCGCTCCTGCCCGTCACAAAGTGGTCGCCTACGACTGCGGTGTGAAGCGCGGCATTCTGGAGGGTCTGGTCCGCGCCGGCTGCGACCTTACCGTCGTGCCGTGGGATACGCCCGCGAGTGAGGTGCTCGACATGAATCCCGACGGTGTCTTTTTGTCCAATGGTCCCGGCGACCCCGACGCCGTGGTGGAGACCTACGAGCAGGTGCAGCAGCTGATCGGCAAGGTGCCGGTCTTTGGTATTTGTCTTGGTCACCAGATGATCAGCCTGGCCTGCGGCGCTCAGATGGAAAAGCTTAAGTTCGGTCACCGCGGTGGCAACCAGCCGGTCATGAACCTGGTAAGCCGCCGTGTGGAGATCACCGCGCAAAACCATGGCTTTGGCCTGCTGTTCCCCAGCTTGGGCAAGCTTGTCCCCGAGCTTTCCGGCGGCGAGACCGAGCATGCGGCCGATGGAGATCTGCGCGTCTGGGTGCGCCGCGGAATCGCGCCGGTCGTGATGAACGAGCGCTTTGGTCGCATTCGCCTGACGCATGTGAACCTCAACGACGGCACCGCCGAGGGCATCCAGCTGCTCGACGCCCCGTGCTTCTCAGTCCAGTACCACCCCGAGGCCTCGCCTGGCCCCACCGATGCCCACTATCTCTTTACCGCCTTTACGCGACTCATGGACGGCGAGGAGAACTACCT
>DAWCEJ010000349.1:0-6650 GCA_052274955.1 Collinsella sp. | reverse complement strand
GTCTTGACGAGGGTCGTCACGGGCTTGGGCGTGCCGGGGGCGGGCGGCGGCACGGGCGTCGCGGGCTTCTTGTACGTGTTGTTGAACACGATACCCTCGACGCTCTTGTCGCCCTTGGTAAAGGCGACGTTCGCCTTGAGGTTGCCCTCGCCGTCATCGACCACGTTGACGGTCGCGGTAAAGACGGACTTGTCGTAGGTCATACCGGCCTCGTCGCCCTTGACTTCGCTGATGGTGTAGACGTACGTACCGGGCTCGCCGTACTCAAACTTGTCGAAGTTGATCTTACCGTCGGCATCGTTGGCGACGGTGGACTCGATGTCCTCGCCAACGAGCTTAAAGCTAAACTCGTCCTTCTTGAGCTCGCGTCCCTCGAGCACCTTGATAGCGCCGATGGAAACCTGCGTAGGCATGGCGTGATACTTGTTGGTAAAGCCAGCCGACTCGGTGGTTCCCTCGAGCTTGTGCGTCGCGGTCAGCGTGCCGTCACCATTGTCGGAGACGGTGGTCACGACGGTGTAGGTCGCGCTGTCATAGGTGACGCCCTTGTACAGGCCGAGCGCGTTGGGGCAAGCCTCGCGCAGCGTGTACGTGTGCGTGCCGGGTGCCTCGTAGCGGATCGGGCTCAGCGTAACGGTGCCGTTGGCGTCGTTGGTGCCGCTAGCGACAACCACGCCGTCCTCGAGCAGATCAAACGTGAACTCGCCAGCCGCAAGGTCGCGGCCGGTCAGACGCTTGACGGTCTTGACCTGATCGGTCACGACAGAATCGGTAGGTGCCACGCCGTACGTGTTGGTGAACGTAAAGGCCGCACCGTCGCCGCCGTCGCGCTTGACGACCAGATGTCCAGCACCGTCATCGGTCACGGTGTAGGAAACCTTGCGCGTGGCGTTGGTGTCGTTGGTCACGCCAGGGGCGCTACCGGACTCGGTCACCGTATAGATAAAGGTGTGCGAGCGCGGAGCGGTGGGGGCTGCGGGCTTGGACTCGTCGTTGGACTCATCGGTCTCGGCAGCGTCGGCGTCGACCTCGGCCTCGTCGGCGTTGGCTTCAGCGTCGCTCGATACATCGCCAGAAGCATCGTCCGTCACGCCCAGGGCGCGGTTGAGGTCCTCGAGCGTAAAGTGGATCTTGCCAAAGTCCACGTTGCCGGCCGCGTCGTTGGTTGCGATCGTGCGCTCGGGCATCGGGGCACCCGCCTCGTCAGCGGTCACGGTAAAGGTAAACTTACCCGCGATGTCGGCCGGGGTCAGGCCCTCGGCTGCCTGGAACTTCTTGGTGCCAGCGAGCGCGGCATCAGCGGCATCGGTGCCGTAGACGTTCTCGAACACGGGCTCGACGCCACCGTAGTCAGGCTTTGCCGTCAGGGTACCGTCGCCGTTGTCGACGACGATGACCTTAAAGCTAAAGCTCGACTTCGCGGCAGTAATACCCTTTGCTGCGAGCGGGGACGTGTACTCAAACGCCGTGTAGTTGATAGTCCACGCAAGATTCGCATCCGTGTCGGTACGGATGGCGCGCTTGGCGTTTACCAGATCGGCGAGCATCTCGGTCGTGTAATGCAGAGCGCCAAAGCTCACCTGGCCGTTAACGTTGGTAACGCACGTACCCTCGATGGCTTCCTTCTCGCCCGCATAGGCGATGCCAAAGTAGAACTCGCCGTCGGCCAGCGGACGACCGGTCAGGGTCTTGGTGGCGACAATCTGCGCAAGCTCGCCGCCCGGGTTATCGGTCGATGCACGGTAGCTGTTGACGAACGGAACCACGGCGCTCTCGACCGTAGCGGCACCAGTCTTGTACTCGGTTACCGGCGTTCCCTTGTCGGGGTTGCCAATAACGGTCGTCGTGGCGGTGAGCGTACCAGCGCCAGCGTCGGCGATAGCGAGCGTCACGGTGCGCTCGGCGTCGTCGTAGGTGTAACCGGGCTGGCCGTCGTTCTTCTCGGCAACGGTGTATGTAAAGGTCTTGCCCGCGTCAGCCTGCGTAAACTTGACCTCATGGCCAGCCAGGATGTCGATCAGACCAACCGTTGCCTCTGCCGTTGCAGGGGACTTGTACACGTTGGCGCCCTCGTGCAGGCCGAGCGCGATGGCCGAGGCCTCGTCGGCGGGCGTCACGGTAAAGGTGAACTGACCCTCGGTCATGGGACGTCCGGAGAGGGTCTTGCTGAGCTTAAGGCCGCCGGCCGCGGTGTAGTTGAGCTCAGTGTGGTACTTGTTGGTAAAGCGTCCATTCTCCTTCTTGGTGACGTTGGCGGTCAGGACGCCCTTGCCGTTATCAGTCACGGTCACTTCGGCGGTCGCGACATGCCCGTCATACGTCATGCCTGCCGCGTTGCCTGCATTCTCGCGAATCTCGTACTTGTAGGTTCCGGCAGCCGTGTAGTGGATCTTGCCGAACTTGATGGCTGCGATGCCGTCCTTCGCGTCATTCTTGCTCACGGTCACGGTTGCGGGGTCGGGCAGCGGGGTGCCCTCGGGGGCGGTGATGGTAAAGCTGAACTTGTCGGAGTCCGTCCAGTCGCGACCGTCGATGGCCTTGCTCAGGTCAAAGTCGAGCTCTGCGTCGATCGGGGTCACGCTGTAAGCGTTCTCGAAAGTTGCAGCCTTGACGTCGTCCTTCAGGACATGCTTCGCCTCGAGCGTGCCGTCGCCCTTGTCGGTGATGGTGGTCTCGATGGTGAACTTGGCATCGCTGTAGGTGATACCGCCGGCGTTGCCCTTGACCTCGCGCAGCGTGTAGGTGTGCTTGCCGGGCTTGTCGTACTTCACGGCGTTCATCGTGATCTTGCCTTCGGCATTGTTGGTGCCGGTGGCGACGACCTTGGCGTCCTTGCCCTCGCCCTCGACGAGCTCGAAGGAGAACTCGCCCTCAGCCATGTCGCGTCCGGTCAGAACCTTGGTCGCGGTGATCTGGTCGGTGACGCTCGTCTCGACAGGCGTCACGTTATAGGTATTGGTGAACGTGAAGGCCGCATCACCGTCCGGCTTGCGGGATACGCGCAGATTCCCCTTGCCGTCATCGGTCACGGTGAAGGAAACCTCGCGCGACGGCTTAGCGTCGTTGGTCACGCCAGCGACCTCACCGGACTCGGTCACGGTGTAGGTAAAGGTGTGCTCGCGCCTCTCGGGCTTCTCGCCCACAGCCTTGTTAAGGTCGTCGAGCGTAAAGGTAATCTTGCCAAAGTCGACCTTGCCGTCGACGTCGTTGTGCACGCTCGTGCTCGCAGGCATAGGCGCGCCCTCTTCACCGGTCACGGTAAAGGTGAACTTGCCGGCAATGTCAGCCGGGGTCAGGCCCTTAGGAACCTGCAGATTCTTCTTGCCCACAAGCGATGCCTCGGCAGGCGCGGCAGTGTAGGTGTTCACGAACTCGTTGCCGGCATCGCCGTAGACAGCCGTCGCCGTCAGGGTACCATCGCCGTTGTCGACAACGGTTACACATGCATCAATTGCCGACACGGTGGCGCTCACGCCCGCAGGCAGCTTGCCGGTCTGCTCGGCAGCAATGTAATGAATGGTCCACGTCGGTTTGTCTGAGCTAGCATCAAGCGATGCCTTGTCTTCCTCGACCAGCTTGGCGAGCGACTTGGTCGTGTACGTCAGCGGACCGAACTCAACCTTGCCACCCTTGTTGGTTGCATCCAGCAGAACCTCGTCGTGCCCCGCATAGCTCAGCGCAAACTTAAATTCGTCATCGGCCATCGGGCGCCCCGTGAGCGTCTTGGTTGCCTCAAGGGTCAGCGGAGTTTCCGTCTTGGCGCTATAGGTGTTCTTGAACTCGGTCTCGCCCGAGATCTTTTCAACGTCAGCCTTAAGCCCACCCGTGGCATTAACCGCCACGGTCACCTTGAACGTGGCAACGTTCTTGCTGTAGGTAATGCCACCGGCGTCGCCCTTGACCTCGCGGACCTCATAGGTGTACTCGCCCGGCTTGTTGTAGGTGATCTCGCCGAAGTCGATGGCTGCCTTGCCCTTGTCTGGGTCAGCCCTGCGCACGATCGCAGTCGCGAGTGCAGGCATCGGGGCATCGTTCTCGGACGTCGCAGCGAGTTCGAACTTAAACTCGTCCGCATCTGTCCAGTCGCGGCCCTCGAGCACCTTGGTCAGGCCAAAGCGCGCGCCGGTATCCACCGTTGCCGGGGTCACGTTAAAGCTGATCTTGCCGTTGTTGCCCAGGTGAACGTCAACCTCCGTGGCGTTCGACTTGGCAGATGTGTTGTTCCACTTGGGATTGAGCACGTCGGCCGCAGTGCCGGTGGGATTACCGCCCACGCGCTCCTTGGTGGTGTGGAGCTCGTCAATAAAGGCCAGGCGCGCGGTTCCCTTGCTAAACGACAGGTTTCCGCTCGCGTCGGGCACGATGGCGCCCTCAAAGCTCGCGGCGTCTCCGCCGGTAAACTCAATAACGGCAATACGGGATTCGGCCTTACTGTCTGCGCCCAGCGCCTCGAACTCATCCTTGTAGTAATAGATGCCCTCGGCAGCCAGCGAGCCCGTCGCAGGCGTTGTGCAGTTCTTATCCGTGTAAATGGGAGTCTGCTTCTGGAAATAGTAATAGCGGTTGGTGTCGGCAGGCTCAAAGTTCGCGATCGTATCGCCCAGCGCGCCAGCGTTCCACTTGTTCGCGTAGAAGTTAACGGTCTTGGAACCGTTCTCCGCGGTGGTCGTATTGCTCTTGATGTAGTCCTCGAGCCCCTTTACGTTCTTGGGCGTAAACAGGTTATCGAGCGCTTCTTTCTTAACGCTTGAGGTGTAGTTCACCTGAATGGGCTCAGTATTGTCGACCGTAAGCACGCCGTCGGTGATCTTAAAGTGGCGCAGCGGAATCAGCGACGCAGGAATCTTAACCGTTACGATATCGCCGGTCTGAGGCTTGCCCTCTTCGGAATGCTGAACGGTGATGACCAGGTTCGCAGCGGCACCAGAAAATGTGTAGGTGTCGACGTTACCCTCGGACTTCTTTGACGGTTTTTCAAACGTCTCGCCGCCATACACAACGGACGTAAAGTCGTCGACCTGCATAAAGTCGCCTAGCTCATCGGTAAACGTAATGTAGCCAGACTTATGCTCGCCATATCCACTGTGAGTTTTGGTTGGGTAGCCAGCCTGGATAATGCTTCCGGAGATATCTTTGAAGATTTCCTCGAGCTCGGCGGCGCTGGTTGCCGACTTGTAGTAATTGGCGTTTTCTGCGCGCGCACCAAAGTTGATGGTCCATTCGCCCCAGATAGAAATGCTGGATGAGGCGGCAGGATAGTTGCTCGACACGGCATGCATGAACTTATTCTCTTTGCTTGTGCCATCAGCCGTGAGGTCGGCACTGGGATTTGCACCGTCAAAGATGCCGATCGTATAAATGTCGGCACCATTAGCTTTGAGGCTCTTGGCGCTAGCGATGGCGCTATCGGCAACCCCATTCTCGAACCCACTAGAACTCGTAGGTGAACCATCAGTGAAGAAGACAACGATCTTCTTGGCGTCGGCGCGACCAGACGAAAATACCTCATCAGCCAGCTGCAAGCCATAGTCGGCGCGTGTAGAACCGGCGGGATTAATTGCGTTGATTGTTTTCTTAAGATCAGTTGCGCCGGGTTCAGTCGCGCTGGCTTCAGAACAATTGGTCAAGCCCATCATGGTCTGTGAGTAGTTGTAGGTGTACCCACCATCACGATAAAAGTTATTTCCGACCGTGGTGGACTTATTGCCCGAGAACTTAACGACGGCAACCTGATGCTGCTTGGGCTTGTCCGAAATCTTCGCATTCTGCTCCGCGATGGTGTCAATAAAGCTATTGGCAGCCGTCTTCAGCGCATCGATACGCTTGGTGGGGTCTCCGCCGCCCATAGGATCACTCATCGAGCCAGAAGCATCCAACACCATCACGATATCGAGCGGCTTGCCGGAAACCGTCGTATCGGATGTCGAGGAAATAGCAGACAGCGTGGTCAGGAAATCTGAATCTCCGTTCTCGACTGCCTTGACCGTCTTGTCGGTCCAGATTCGGCCGACGTTTTGAGTCATTACTTTATTACCGTTGTGACCGGCCGCCCAGATTTCCCAGCGTCCGCTGGTGTCGGGATCGACGACGACCTTTCCGCTCATTGTCGGTCCGTCCATTCCGGTGCTGGACCTGGCGTTGGCCTCGGGCAGCATGGCAAATGCTGCAGCCGGCAACACCAGCACTACGGCCAGTATCACCGCCAAGAGACCCCTCGTGTACTTACTCATCGCGTCTCCCTTCTCGCGGTCTCAGACCTTGCAACAGCCTAAAGTTACGAAATGAGACACAATTAGGGCAGGTGACACATGTTCCAGATTCGGTTTTGGGCGTGAGACAAATGTCTCACCAAAGTTGAGACACGGCGTTTTCGCAGGAAAACGGGCGCGACTCGGAGCCATCAGGCAAAAATGACCCGTTTTCCTCCGTCCACGGAAGATCAAGGGCTGTTACGGATATGGCGCCATTTCAAAACTATGCCGGATTACGGGGCTAAAGTCGGGACCCTCATCCATACCCTCATTTTTTGAAAAACGGCAGGCTGTCTACCTGCACTGATAATTGTTCTCGGGGGAGGCGGGCACTGCGGGGCGCGGCAACGGCGCGCGATTTCCGCGTCGCAGCGCTACCCTGATGCTGAATGCCGGGAC
>DAWCEJ010000348.1:0-11570 GCA_052274955.1 Collinsella sp. | reverse complement strand
TAGCTCAGCTGGGAGAGCGCTTGACTGGCAGTCAAGAGGTCAGGGGTTCGATCCCCCTCGTCTCCACCATCGTGAATGCAGAGTCTTCGGGAAACCGAAGGCTCTTTTCATATGCAGCCACCATTTACCCCAAAGTGCCGCCGCAAAAAGTTGTGCAATTAATTTCCCATATCTGTACATAGTTTGTTAGACAAACGCAATTAAACAGAGCGATATGTCGGGCCAACCCGACCCAATTATCGCTACGCAACACACGTCGCGCCCCAATAAGCTGCGCCAACGTGAACAACATCCCAAAACAACCCCCTTGAGCACGCTAAATGAACGAAATGTTGTTAGCCGCTACTCAAATTAGTTTCACTAACAGCTTGTGCTAGGATACCTAACGTTACATGAGTTCAACTGCGCTCGCGGTTCCAGCAAACCTCAAAGCGCAGGGTCGATCAGCATCCGGCCGTAACGGCGGTGCCAGAAACACCACGAGCTCCAATAAAGAAGTCATGCGACTTTATTTATTTGTATTGAGGTAATACCGAGATGCAGGTAGGTTTTTGTTTGCATGCCAAAACGTAGCAGTTCTTCAGCTGTCTGCGTGCGGTCCAGTTTTGTACCCGCTTGACTGGCTTGCACGCAGCCAGCTGGGGTTGTGGGCAAACTTGCGATACACGCTTACAGCCTCAGTAGCTGCACTTATACATACCGTTCACGGTGGGGCAGAGCCACGTGCTTGTCTGACTGGGCTCAGGGTTTGAATATGGAGCGCCTTCGCGCACAAGCGCCCTGGCGAAGCCATACCCAAACCCCGTGAGCCACACGTAAGACAGCAATGGGGTGATGCTCGTGTGGTATGTGATCCAGGTCATTAATGGTCGCGAAGACATAATGCGCGAGCGCATCGAGTGCGTGGTGCCACAGGGCGCCATGCAGGAGCTCTTTTATCCCCAATATCAAACCGAGATAAAGGTACACGGCGAGTGGGTCAACACGACCAAGCCGCTCTTCCCCGGATATCTCATCTGCGATACGGCAGATCCCCGCACTGTGCAACAGTACCTGCTGCGCATGGACGACTTTGCCCGGGTGCTTTCCCAGGACGGTCAGTTTGTGCCGCTGGCAAAAGAAGAGACCCAGCTCATAGGCAGTTTTACCAATAGGGGAGACCGCGTAGTGCCCATGAGCGAGGCCTTAAAAGACGGCGACCAGGTCGTAGTAACGGCTGGTCCGCTGCTGGGCCACGAAGGCCTTATCAAAACCATAAACAGACGCAAGAGCACGGCTTATTTGGAGCTGGATCTGTGCGGCCGACGCGTAACCACCCGCGTTGGCCTAGCAGTGCTTTCTAACGAGCAGCGTGTGATGCGAAACCTCAAAAAGGCGATCGCCTAGCTGCTGGCGGTCGTTACGCAGAACAGGGAGGATCCCCCGACCCGGGGGACGAAGTGTTGGAAGAGAACGTGTCGGATAAAACTCAATACGCAACAGATGCGCCCGTGGGGGCGGCGCTGATTGCCCAGGCCATGGGCCGGCGCGAAGGCGCCGGCCGCTACAAGGCTATGCAATCCATCATGGACTGGGACCGCTCACGCCTGGCCTACAGAGCCGTCAAGCGCGCGTTTGACATCGTGTTCAGCGGTGCCGTGCTCGTCATCATCGCGATTCCCAGCCTAATTCTCGCCGCGGCCATTCGCCTGGAGAGCGAGGGCAGCCCCTTCTACAGCCAGATCCGTGTTGGCCAGACCCGCCCCGACGGCAGCCTGACCACCTTCCGCATGTGGAAGTTCCGTTCCATGTACAAGGACGCCGATGAGCGGCTCGCCGAGCTCAAGGAGCAAAACGAGATCGCCGGCGCCATGTTCAAGATGAAGGAGGACCCCCGCGTCACCAGGATCGGCAGGTTCATCCGAAAGCACTCCATCGACGAGTTCCCGCAGTTCCTGAACGTGTTCTTGGGCCAGATGTCCGTTGTGGGCCCGCGTCCTCCGCTGCCGAATGAGGTCGCACAGTACACCGAGTACGACCTGCAGCGCCTAGCTGTGAAGCCGGGTATTACCGGCTGGTGGCAGGTCACTGACCGCAACGACACTGACTTCGACGGCATGGTCCGTCGTGACTTGGAGTATATCGCCAAGCGCGGCCCCATCACGGACTTGAAGATTGTTCTCCTCACGGTCGTTGAGGTCTTTACCGGTGGAGGTGCTTGCTAAATGACTGAACCGGTTAGGGTGGCTCAGGTTGTTGGCAAGATGGTTGGTGGCGGCGTCGAAGCTGTCGTTATGAATTACTATCGTCACATCGATCGCGGTAAAGTGCAGTTTGACTTTCTTGTTGATTCCGATTCGACGCTTGTTCCCCGTGACGAGATCGAATCGCTCGGTGGCAGGGTCTTTGAGATACCGCCCTATCAGCATGTAGCTGAATACCAGCGAGAGCTTCAGCGTCTCTTTAAGCAAGAGGGCTGGAAGATTGTCCATAGTCACATCAACGCGCTTTCGGTCTTTCCTCTTCGTGCTGCGAAGAAGGCGGGTGTCCCCGTGCGTATCGCCCATAGCCACTCTACGAGTGGTAGGGGTGAGTATGCCAAGAATGCCCTGAAGGCCGTGCTGAAAACGCAATCAAACCGGTATCCGACTCACCGTTTTGCATGTAGTAAATTCGCTGGTGAATGGTTATTTGGATCGAGTTCTCAATTTGTAGTCATGCGTAATGCTGTCGACTTGTCTGTTTTCGCGCCAGATGATGAGGATCGCCTAAGGACGCGGCGATCGCTTGGTGTTGCTGATGGACAGCTTCTAATTGGGCACATTGGTCGTTTTACAGGGCAGAAGAATCACTCATATTTGCTTAATATATTCGATCAGGTTTTAAAGATTCGTAATGATGCAGTTTTAGTTTTGGTTGGTTCTGGTCCGTTGGTTGAACAGATAAAGGACCAAGCTGATTGTCTGGGGATTAGCCATTCTGTTCGGTTTTTGGGCACTAGAAGCGACGCAGCATCTTTATATCGAGCATTTGATGTTTTCTGCCTGCCGAGCCTGTATGAAGGCCTCCCAATGGTCGGAGTTGAATGCCAGGCATCGCATACACCCATTCTTGCGTCTGATACCGTTACCTCTGAGACCGCTGTTACATCCATGATGCAATTTGAATCACTTTCTAGCTCCTGTATAAAGTGGGCCGAAAGACTTATTGAGTTGAGCACAGAGGTCTTCGCGCCTGGCGACGATGTCGGTTTGCAGGTATTTGAAATTAATGCTGCGGCCAGAGTGTTATTGGATTGTTATATGACCTATTTAGGTTCTGTTGATTAAGGGGATAGCTTGACTATTACATGTTCTAAGCGAGTCGCAGTCGCGTCGTGTCATGACAAAATCAACTTTGGCAGCGTTCTTCAGGCGTACGCGACCCAGCGTGCCCTTGAGGAGCTGGGAGTTGAAGTCAATACTATTGATAAACGTGGCCTGGGTCATGCTATTTCTGAAGGACGCAATGATTACTATCTTGAGCATCTATTTGATGTAGATCTTTATCGTGCAAAGCTGGGTTTTGTAAAGCATCGCATCAAGCAGAAGCTTGATGCTGACTTTGGAAAGAAAATGGCAAAGAGGAAAAGTGCATTTTCATCTTTCGAGTCAACACATTTTAGTTTTACTCCTCAAGCCGCTTCGTTTGAAGAACTTGGGGCGCTTGTGGCTGATTATGACAGCGTTGTTGTTGGCAGCGATCAGCTTTGGCTGCCTGTTAACATTGCTGGTAGGTACTTTACACTATCTTTCGTGCAGCCTCCTGTCCGCAAGGTGTCTTATTCCACTAGTTTTGGAGTATCTTCCCTTTCTGAAAAATATCTTCGTAAAACAAAAGATTTTCTTTCCGATTTTTCGGCCATTTCTGTTCGCGAGGATACGGGAGCGGATTTGGTAGAGAAAGCTACGGGCGTCCGATGCTCTGTTGTATGCGACCCTACGATGCTGCTGGCTAGAGATCAGTGGGCAAGCCTTGCTTGTTCCTCTTCGATTGACGTTCCTGACGAGCCCTATGTTTTCTGCTATTTCATGGGTAAGAATGCATGGAATCGTGAATGTGCCCAAGAGCTTGCCAAGCAGCATAATTTGAAGATCGTCGCCATTGCTCATCCCGATGAATATGTTAAGGCTGATGACGATTACGCGGATTATTATCCTTGGGAAGCCGGTCCGGCTGAGTGGGTCAACTTGATTGCCCATGCTTCGTATGTCTGTACTGACTCTTTCCACGGAAGCGTTTTCTCAAATATTTTTGAGGTGCCCTTCTTCTCGTTCCGTCGCCACGAGAATATGGGTGCTCAGTCTACGAACTCACGTATTGATACATTGTTGCGTGTCCTTGGAAACTCCGATCGTATTTGCGAATCGAAGGATGCTTTCCGTGCCGCAATGGCAAATGAAATTGACTTTGTGTCAGTACGTCAACGACTTAATGTGTATAGGAATGAATCGGCCAATTGGCTTAAATCAGCTCTTGAGTTGTAGGGAACAGTATGATCTCCATCACGGACAAAAGTAAATGCTGCGGTTGCGCTGCCTGTGCTCAAAAATGTCCCAAGCAGTGCATATCAATGGAATATGACGCCGAGGGCTGCGAGTACCCCGTAGTCAATGCTGACCAGTGTATTGATTGCGGATTATGCGAAAAGGCTTGCCCAGTGCTTAATGTTGATAAGGACGAGCCTAAGTCCCAACGAGCCTTTCTAGTCCAGCATAATGATCAAAAGGTGCTTGCTGAAAGCACTTCTGGTGGAGCCTTCACTGCCCTTGCTCAGGCCGTGATTGCCAACGGCGGTATTGTGTTTGGTGCAGGTTATTTGCGCGGTGAACAGCTTGTGCGAGCCGAAGGAGCCCCTGGGCGACTTAAGGTCGGACATTTTTCTGTGGAAAGCGTTGATGAACTTTGGCGCTTCCGCAACAGTAAATATGTTCAGAGCGTTGTTGGCCCTGCGTATCCCGAGGTCAAACAACAACTAAAAACTGGACGTGAAGTTCTCTTTATTGGTACCCCTTGTCAATGCGAAGGCCTGCTTCGATTTTTGGGCGGCAAGCCGGCAAATTTACGCGTGGCAGACTTCGTCTGCCGCGCGAACCCCGCTCGCGCTGTGTTCGCGCGGCAGGTCGAATGGCTTGACGCAAAGGTTGGCGTAAAAGGTGAGACCGTTCTTTTTAGAGATAAATCACGGTTTGGCTATCGCTATTCAAATATGTGCGAGCTCGAAGGCGAGACTCTGTATGGTGAACGGCTGTACAGTGAAGGTGTCGAAACAGATCCTTACCTAAGGGCCTTTTTTGCTGATCTTTCAGATCGACCCATTTGTTACGAATGCCCGTTTAAAAAGCGTTATCGCGTTACTGATTTGACTTGCTGGGATTTCTTCGATGTTTATCGACTCTCGAAAGAGTTCGACGACAATCGGGGCGTCACTCGAGTTCTCATCCAAAGCGATGAGGGACAAGAATTGCTTGATCGAGCCTCAAGCTATGCCCGTATGAAGGAGATTGATGTTGAGGCTGCAGTAGAAGGTGTTCGTGAACTTACTAAGTCCGTGAAGCTGAATCCGCGTCGCGATGAATTCATGGCTGATGTGGCGAATCTGGATGGTGAGGAGCTTATGAATAAGTGGTTCCCCGATTCCGGAAAAGTAAAAGCCGAGCGCTTTGCTAGGCATACATGCGAAAAGCTTGGAATTTATGACCCGATGAAGCGTCTGGTTAAAAAAATCATCAAGAAGTAGCCTATTGTTCGAAAGGGAATTGATGATTCCTAAAGTTCTGCACTACATCTGGTTCGGTGGAAGTGAGCTTCCTGAACTTGAAAGAAAATGTATTGAGTCTTGGTCGAAGATCATGCCTGATTGGGAAATTCGTAGATGGGACGAAAGCAATTTCGATATAAATCAATGTGAATTTTGTCGTGAGGCATATGCCTCAAAAAAATGGGCGTTTGTCAGCGATTATGCGCGCTACAGAATACTGTATTCAGAGGGTGGAATCCTTCTCGATACAGATGTCGAAGTCCTGAAGCCTCTGGACGAGCTTTTAGATAATGAGGCTTTTGCGGGATTCATGAAGAATAATTTCTTCTTGAATCCCGGCCTCATCATGGGTTCTGAGGCCGGAAGCCATGTCATGAGCGATGTCGCAAAATTATATGAATCTATGAGATTTGAGATGCGAAAAGGCCGCAACTCTATGGATACCTCTCCGAGGGTGCTAACTGATTACCTGGAAGTGAGTTGTGCTCTTAAGAGAGATGGTTCATTTCAGCAGTTAAATGGTTTCACTGCATACCCTGCTACTTATTTTGATCCCCTAGACAGTCATAGTGGCAAGTTTGAAATTACTGATGATACATATTCTATTCACCATTATTCAGGCACCTGGTTGTCACCCGCTAAGAAGTTCCGTGTTGAAATGCGGAAAAAGCTTGCGCCAGTAATTGGACCCAAGCTGTCTTGGTTCATCTCCTCTGTTCTATCGGTACTTAGATTTGGAAGGAAGGCTTTTTAATGGTTTCGTCTGCCTTAGACCACAATAAGCCTAGGGTTTTAGTATCTGGCCTTTCAAATGGGCTGGGTGGAACCGAAATCGTTGTTGGTAGGTATATAAAGGCCCTCAGCTCATATGCTACGTTTGAATTTCTTGCTTCGTTTGAGGGACTTGGTGTTGCCGCAATTGAGGCCAAGCTTAACGGATTACCTTATGTCTGTTCATTTGGCGTTCCAGATGCGGCTGATATTTCTGATAAATTTTTAAAATGCTCCTTTAATGTTGCCGAATGGATTGAAGCAATTATTTCTATGGGTCGTCCAAATAAGCTTGCGGGGGGCGTCTGTTTATGACGTCAACAAGCAAGCAAGTAAATTGCTGTCAATCTTCCTTGGTCGACAATCCTCTCGTGAGCGTGATTGTGCCGATGTATAACGCTGAAAAAACGATTCAAAAGACATTAAATAGTCTTCAGCGTCAGAGTGTGAGCAACATTGAAATAATTATTGTTGATGATGGGTCGACAGATCGTGGCGCTGAGCTAGTTATGGCTATTGCAGAGGGCGACAACCGGATTAAGCTGATTAGTCAAAACAATAGTGGTGTATGCGTGGCGCGTAATAGGGGTATCGATGAGGCCTCCGGTGATTGGGTGGCATTTGTTGATGCTGACGATATGCTGCCTATAAATGCAGTTAGGCTGTTGCTTGAATCCTCAGATGGCTGTAGCTTGGTTATCGGGGCTCTACTGAATGAGCATGGCGATTATTCGGGCAAGGCTATAAGCATCGACTGGAAAACAGCATGCTCTCTTAGCCTTGCATTTTGGGATAATGTTAATAAAGTTCCGTTTTCGAGCTTTACTAAAGGTGTTGTATTCCGAAGCGTTTGCGGAAAGATATTTAAGAAATCATTATTCCGGAATGGTTTTCTTAAATTTGAAGATGGCATTCGTTTCGGTGAAGACGCGTTGTTTATGGTAGATGCTTATCGTCTGGCTGAAAGTGTAAAAGTAGTGGACTCGGCGGTCTATTGCTATGTCAACAATAGTGATTCAGTAACGAGAAATACTGATATCTCGGCTATCGAGAGTGTTGATAATTTACTGGTAAAACTATATGAGCTATGTCACGTGAATCCGGATTTAAGCGAACTATATAAGCAATCTGCAGTCAGGGAAGTCTTATCTTTGATTCGTAATTGTGCACGTTTGGAATCGAATCAGCTTTTTAAGCCTGTCTCTAATATGGTCTGCCAGTCGTATTTCAGCTATTTAATGGAAGGCTTTGCTTCTCACCGCTATTCACGTCGATTTATCTCTGAAGTGAAAAATCGCATTACGATCCGTCTTCTTCTTGCGAGGCGTGTTATGGCTGCAATTGGCTTTACTAAGTTTGTTTATGGGGTACGTTAATTGAATTTGACTAATGTGGAAAGATCATGGACTGAGATTATACGAGCAAATGCCGGGGCTGTAATGTTCAGCTTTGCTTTGGCTTTATTTTCAGTTTCCTATTATATTGGATCAGTAAATGCTACCAATGTGTTTGGGATTTCTCTTGCGGTGCTTTCGCTGGTCCTTGAGTTGTTTGCCTTAGCGTTTCTACTGCTGAAGCTTTTACTACAAAAGACTTCTCATGTGAAAGTGCTAGTTGGCTTGCTGCTGATTTTAATTTGCGTCGGGTCGCTGAAATCAAATAAAGCCCCTCAGATTATTTGGTTGGCGCTGTTTTGCCTTTGCGCTGAAGACGTCCCTGAATACTACATCTCAAGGTCTATTCTTGTATCGTCCGTCTTTATGCTATTGATGGTTGTTGGTCTCAATAGTGTCGATGCCATTCCTTCTGTATTAATGTCGCGCGGTAGCAATTTTGTACGAAATTCGATGGGCTTTGCCCATCCTAATAATTTTGGACAGCTTTTGTTTATTGCTTATTCTGCTTCTATTTTTGAGCTGAAAGGCAGAAGCGGTCTTGCGGGCATCTTCTGTTTCGCAATTGCTTTTTTCGTAGCTGATTCAAAAACTTCTGCAGCAGGCATTTTCGTAATGGCCTTGTATTCGGTTATTTCATTCAGAAGCCCCCGTTCAAAACCATATGGGTCCCTATTTACTTTTTTACCGCTTTTTCTGGCGATTATTAGTATAGCCCTGCCCTTTATGTGGTCCCATGGTGCCAATAAATGTCTTGTTCAGCTTGATAATTTAATGACCAACCGGATTTTTTATTCCGCCTATTATTTTGAAAACTACCCTCTGACTGTTTTTGGTAATGACTTAACGGCCATAGTTTCGCTGCCGTCTGCAACGGGTGGTTATTTAATACAAACAAGAGTCATGCTTGACAATGCATATTGTCGACTACTTATTCAATACGGTTTGATCCCATTTACCGCGTTTGTTGCTTTCTATTGCGTAGCGATAAATAAAGCGCGTATTTCGGCCCACGTGACATTCATGGGCTTGGTCTTGTATTCCCTAATGGGGTTTGTTGAATGCGGAATGTTATATCCAGCATGTAATTTCTTTATGCTTATGGCGCTGCCCGCCTTTTCAGATAAGGGGCCCTGTCAATCCAGGGTGCCATCAAAGGATGTTGTGGAGATGGCTAAATAATGGCAAAAATTAATACTACCAAGTCAGACATTATATGGAACTATGTAAGCACTGTTCTTTCAATGGGGAGCAGCTTCCTTCTTCTTCCGTTTCTGCTTGCTTACTTATCTAACGCCGAACTTGGTCTCTGGTACACTTTTGTTGCCATTGGGAATTTAACGCTGTTATTTGAATTTGGCTTTACACCAACTTTTGCGAGAAATATTGTCTATTGTCTTAGCGGTGCGCGTAGCATTAGCAAGAGCGGCTACGATTCATCTCAAGTTGGTGATTCTGTAGACTATGAGCTGCTTGGCAAATTGATTAAAACATCCCGGATTGTTTACGCGTTAATTTCTTGCGTTGTCCTGATGCTTACCGCTACAGTTGGAACTGCCTACATTTCTTCAATTTCAAGTGCTATTGATCCCTTTTCTTGTTGGACCGCATGGTTAATTTTTTGTTTTGATGTGTTTTTTAATCTATTCTTTTTTCATTATACGACCTGCCTGAGAGGGTTCGGGGATATTTCCGCTGAAAGCAGGGCAAAGTCTTATGGTCGCATTGGGCAGCTTGTGGTTTCTGCGTTTTTGCTGTTTATGGGTTTTGGCATCATTGGCGCTGCCATCGGTTATCTGTTTAATGACATTGTGCTGAGATTTTTTTGCGGTCGCTTTCTGGAGGTTCACTCAGAGGCGATAAAAAAAGCAAACGATGCTTGTACGGGTGTTTCTATTTCTGAAATAAAAGAAACGTTTATTTCAGTGGCTTATTTGGCGTGGAGGGACGGCGTTGTTCAACTTTGCTGCTATGCTTCCACTCAGTTGAGTTCGCTGCTCTGCTCCTATTTTCTTGGTGTGGAGGTTAACTCTCAGTATTCATTAATTATTCAAGTTGGCGGTGCAATTTACGGGTTTGCCAGCGCCTACGTTCGATCTTTTATTCCAATGTTTCAATCTGCTTATGCTGGTGGCGAAGTTCAGACTGCACGAAAAATTATTGAAAAAAGTCTGTCTCTATATTGGATTTTAATTGTTGTATGCACGATCGGTGTCTGGTTTGTCGGCTTCCCAGTCTTGTTCCTAGTTAAGAAAGGTTTTTCCCCCGACGGGCTTCTTTATTTCGCCTTGGTTGTTTATCTTGCGGTTTGGAACCATCATTCATTGTGTTGTAATTACATTATCAGTACGAATGAAATCCCCTATCTCCCGGCTTATATAGTTTCGGCTATTGCAGGTTTTGTATTGTCGTATGTCTTAATTTCCTTTACTGGCATGGGCGTCTGGGCGCTTGTGGTTGGTAATGGGGCCGCTCAGCTTGCATATAATAATTGGAAATGGCCTATATACCTTGCGCGTAAATTCTCTTCCCATTATTTTGCGTTGATTAGAGCTGGTCTCATGCAGTGGTCCTGCGCATTGAAGAAATAAGTGTTAATCACTGCTTTAATGTGACTTATGATTTCGATCGCGCCGATAGTGCCGAGAAAGTGGTGTAGAGTCCGATCCGAAGTAAGTTGCATGGCGTTGGGGAGCAGAGCCTGCTCGGCAGATCACCATTTAGATGCAAGGCCTATAACCCGATCGCAAACCTCCAACGCAGCAGATCGATGCGTGACGATGATGACGGTATGACCGAGATTTCGCATGCGGTCCAGCATTTCTCGCTCGGTCTTGGGGTCGAGGGCCGATGTGCATACATCGAGCAGAAGCACGGGGGAGTCGGAGCAGACCGCACGCGCAACGGCAAGGCGCTGGTCCAGGTCCCCATACCAGTTGTCGTTGGTGTCGTCCCAGGTCAGGTCCATCTGGCACCATTTGCCGTCGATCTTTACGGCGTTCCAGGTGTGGTCGTTGCCGGTGATGCGGCCGTTGGCGATGCCCGCGGCGTCAAGGAGCTTGGAGTAGATGCGCTGGTAGCTCTCGCAGGTGCCCTGGTGGCGTGTGAGGCCGCTTTCGGCTGAGCACCAGTTAAGGCTGTGGTCGTACTCCAGTTGGTCGAGCGTCCAATCATGGAGCCACAGCGCCATGTCGTATTCCGAGCCGTTTGTCTGTTGCCTGCACTGGGCCACGGCGTTGTTGACGATCTGCGTGACGCTCGGACGGGCGGCGTCGTTTACGGTCACCTCCGCCGCGGTGCGCAGGTAGTAGATTCCCTTGTCGTTTTGGGGTCGTATCTGTCGTTGCCCATAAAGTAGAAGTGGATGCGGTACGTGCCCGATGCCGTGAAGTCGAAGGTAAAGTCGTGGCCCGCGGTGCCCAGGCTGTAGTAGCTGGCCCATGCCGCGCGCGACGGGTCGCAGACGCTCTCATGGCTGCCGCCGTTCCAATAGGTGGGCACGTCCATGCGCGCCTTGGCCTGGGACGAGCCGTTGGCCTGGGTTACGTGGAAGGTCGTCGCGGTGCCCGCGGGGGCGTCGTTCCACGAGACGGTGAAGGTGACGCCGTTTTGGCTTGCCGTGGCGG
>DAWCEJ010000347.1:0-3671 GCA_052274955.1 Collinsella sp. | reverse complement strand
GGCCCTCTGGCGCCTGAGGTGCCCGAGACTCCGAGCGACAAGCCCGACGAAGCGTACTCAAGGAACGCGAGTAGGGTTGGAGCCGGAAGGTCGGGTGCCTCAGACGTCAGAGGGTCTCGATAAAGGCGGCGATACGGGTCTCGATCTGGCCCATGTCACCGTTGCTGTAGTCGGTCTCGATCTTCATATACGGAATACCCGCGCCCTCGACAGCCTCCTGCATGCGCGCACTCTCCACGTTAAAGGTGTGGCACGCCTGGAGCACGCTCTCCACTACGCCATCGACGTGATACTTCTCGCACATGGCCAGCGTGTTTTCCATACGACCATCGTTGGGCGTCATGACCGAGCAGTTGATATCCAGGTAGCGGTCGGCGATGACGCGAAGGATGTCGGGAGCCTCCGGGTCGATCATCATGGCCGCCGTGCGCTCGCCTGAGCAGTCGTCCATGCACACGACCACACCGCCGTTGGACTCGATGGTGCGACCGATCTTGTTGATCACGCCGCCCACCGGGCAGCCGGTGATCAGAATGCGCTTGGCATCCGCCGCGACCGGGCGCTCGCCCGCGTCGTAGGCCTCGCGCAGCTTGGCGACCTTTTGCACCAGCTGCTGCGTATAGGCCTCGATATCAAAGCTAAACGTACCGGCAAACATGGTGCTCATCAGGTCGACGCCGCTCATGGCCGCCGGCTGGTTGGCCTGCAGTGCAAACATCTCGAGCTGGGCCGCACGCAAGCGGTTGCGACGACGGACGGCAGCGCGCAGGTCATCGTCGGTAATCGTGATGCCGTAGAAGCCCTCGAGCTCCTCCTTGAGCAGGCGGCACTCCTCGTACCAGCCTTCACGCTCGTAGGCACGATCGCGACCCTGCGGAAGATGCAGAATGTGCGTGCGCTTGAGCTCGTTGAGCAGTTCGTACATCTTCTTCTTGCCGTCGCAGGTGGTCTCGCCGATGATCATGTCGCTAAAGTACGTAAACGGGCACTTTTGCGAATAGGCAAAACCATACGTAGACTTGATGAGCGGGCACAGGTTTGCCGGCAGCACCTTCTCGGCCTCGGGAATCACCTCGTCGGACGTACCACACAGAGCCACGCTCGAGGCGCCCGCGGCATCGATAATCTCGAGCGGCGTATAGCTGCACAAAAAGCCGACCAGGCGATTACCCGCCTGCTTATAATCCTTGACGCGAATAAACGCCGCCTTGCGTTGCTCGTTGAACTCCTCAAACGTGGACGGCAACGGCTGCTCAATATTATCCGACATATAACTCCTTAACAAACCTTTTAACCAACCAAGGAAACGGCTTTCCCAGGTGCCCGAGGTTGCCGTGAAAGAGGAGCGTCGCGTACTTTGGTACGCAAGCGACGGTTTGAACAGCAAGATCGGGTGCCTGGGGAAGCCGCCGGGACGAATAGTCCTAAATGGTTTCCAAGAAAGCCTCAATCCTGGTTTGCAGTTGGCCTGTATCCTCGCCGGCGTAGTCGGTCGTGATGTGCATAAATGGAATGCCTGCCTCCTCGGCGGCCTTCTCCACGGCAAACGACTCCATCTCGTAGAGCGTGCAGAACTGCAGGGCCACGTCGACGATGCCGTCGGCGTGCAGGTCCTTGGCCATCTGGACAATGTCCTTCATACGCTGGTCGTTGGGCGTAAAGACGGCGCAGTTGATCTTAAAGTAGCGCTCGGCGATGGCATCGAGCATCTCGTCAACCGTCTCACCGGACTCGTCGACCAGGTCCTTGTAATAGCGCGAACCCGTGCAGGACTCCTCGCCTACCACAACGCCGCCGGCCTTCTCGATGAGGTTGAACAGCTTCCAGTTGGGCACGGCCATGGGCGTGCCGGTGTACAGGATGCGCTTGGTCCCCTTGGGCGCCACGCCCTCGCCGGCCTCGACACGCTGCTCGCACTCAGCCGCCATATCGTTGATGGCCCCGGTCAGACGCGGCGTGTCGTCCATAAAGGCGGCCTGAACGGTCAGCAGGCTGTCGAGACCGCTGATGGGCGCTGGGTCGGCAGCGCGCGTGGCAGCGAGGCGCTGCAGGGCACGGCGCTTCTCATTGACGGCGTGGATGGCGGCTTTCAGACGCTCAGGCGTAATCGTGACGCCACACTCTTCCTCGATCTTGGCGGCGAGCTTCTTGACCTCGGCCTTCCAGGTCACAAGCGTCGACTCGTCGTGTACGTTGGGAATATCCATGACGTACATGTTCTTTTGCGTGGCAAAGAACTCGTAGGCTTTCTTCTTGCCGTCGCAGGTGTTCTCGCCTACCACCAAGTCACTCGACTCAATGTAGGGGCAGACCTCGCCCAGCTTAAAGCCGGCAAAGCTCTTGATGAGCGGACAAGTGTTGCGCGGCAAGTGCTCCTCGACCTTGTCGGTCGCCCAATCGGCACCCGAGCACAGACCCACGGGGATGCCGTCGCAGGCGAGCACAATCTCCTCGGGCACGTAGACGCAGAAGCTGCCCACGATCTTGGTGGCCTCGCCGGCCTCCTTCTTGTCGAGCATCTCCTTAATACGACCGCTGTGGATGTTGGTGGCGACAAAATCCAGGTAGGACGTGGACTTGGGGCGATTGTTCTGCGTCAGGAACATATCGCCGTACATCTGGCCCACGGCGCCCAGCAGCATGTCGTGGTCGGCAAGATTCATGCCGAGGCTCTCCCACATCGGATGGAAATCAAATTCTTCAGCCATAACGGTTCCCCTCTCGAACCAAAAACGGATAACAGCGGTATCGATGCACGACGGACGGCGATTGCCCGACCGTGCTCAAACCCGGAATTTTAGGGAACCTGCTTTGCGGTCGATTATTTAGTTGTGCGTCGTCTCTCCCGGAGCCGTGAACATACCTGCTCATATGCGGCTCCGAGCCATATATAGGGCACGCGCGGCAACGCGGCGAATGTATGTCGTCTGCGGCATGTGCGCACCCTCCTTTACAAGTTGAGGTCAACTATACCAACGGTCATCGACCATGCGAACACCGTTGACATTCGTACGACAGCGTCGTGTGCCGTCGTTTAATAAATAATTATCTTGATTGATAAGAGTTTGTCATTCCTCATTCGGCGAACGGCAAAAACAAAGCCGCCGAGGCTTATATTCCCCGACGGCATTACCCGGCGCTATCGACAAACCAAATGGATCCTGCTGGCATCAAAATGCATGCGCAGCGTCTCGCCTGCTTGCGGCAGCTCGTCGACAGGCATGCGCACTTTGTTGACCTTCCACTGCAGGCGCGTCGGCGCGTCGGCGCGCGGCACGTCCAGCAGCACCAGGCGCTCAAAACGTGAATCGCTCACGCGGGCCACATGCAGGTCGTAGCTGTTGCGACCCCGCTCAGCACGGTTGTCCACATGGAAGTAGCTCGCACGAATACCCAGGTACGCCACGTTATCGGGAACCTCACGGCCCACGTTGAAGGTCATGCCCCAGTCGAGGGCCTCAACTTCTTCGTCGCCGATCTTGCGCGCGCGGCTCGTATTCTTGCAGCCCGTCAGGCGCAGCGCAGCCAAGGTTTGCGGCCGGCGGACCACGTCCTCGACGGAGCCGATCTCCTCCATATGCCCGTCGTGCATCACACAAATGCGCTCGCACAGACGGCACGCTTCGTCGATGTCGTGGCTCACGTAGAGCACGGTACGGTTGCACACATCG
>DAWCEJ010000346.1:0-4500 GCA_052274955.1 Collinsella sp. | reverse complement strand
GAATCATGAGGCCATGCACTTCGACACCACGGGATGCGAGACCAAGGAGTTCAAGGCGGCCGGCGGCGTGGCCGATTCTGGCGAGAAGGCAGATTTAACAGGCATCGATTGCGCATCGTACGGTATCGAGGCCGCCGATGGGTATACGCTGGATTCGTCCAACGAAGAGCACGAAAAGGCAGACTTCTTCCATGACGAGACTGGAGGACGCCTGCACATCAGCATCTTCCCGCGCTCGCCGGAGGAAGAGGTTGCAAGCCTAGAGCAGGTCTACGAAGGCAAGGAAACAACAACCGACCAGGTCGAGTACAACGGCATAACGTGGCCGCGCTTTACCGGTCTCGACAACGGCCATACGCTGTTTGCGACGGCTCCCGCAACGGGCGAGACCGTCCGCGTGTCGATTGGCTGGAAGATTGACTGGGATGCTGCCGTGCCCATGATGGAGGCGCTGAAGCTCAAGTAACGGATTGCGATTCCCACGTCAGGCGACTCGGGGCTGGCTTCGATTTATCGGGGCCAGCCCTTTTTGGTGCTCGATAAGCAGGGTCAGCGCCGCTCACAAAAGCGGCTGAGAGCTAGCGGGACCCATCCGTACCGGCTTCATCGGTGTCGCTACGCTCGAGGGCGGTGCGGCGGGCGCTGTAGGCGACGAGGCCGGCTCCGGCTGCGGCGAGTGCTGCTGCGGCTGCCGTCAGGGGGATGTTGCTGTCGCCCGTGCCGGCGAGAGCGCCCGTTTTTCCGGAGCTCTTGTTATTGTCGTTGCCCTTGCCACTGCCAGAGCCGTTTCCGCCGGAGCTGCCTCCCGTGCCGGAACCGCCGCCGCTCGAGCCGCCGTCGCCGTCTACGGTCATCGGTGCGTCGTGGAGTCCCGTCGTATCTGCGTTGCCGCTTACGCCCACCAGCACCTCTGCACGTTCGCATGCCGCGTCGGGAATGTGGAGCTCGTGCAGTACGGCGCCCAGCGCGGAGTTTGCGCCCGGTCGAATCTCCTCGAGCGTTACGGGGTCGAGCGCCACCAGGTCACGCGCCTTTGCGTAGAGCGTGACGCGTTTGCCCACCTCGTCGCTCCAGCTCTCCGGGATGGCAAAGCTCATGCGGAACTGTGCCGTGCAACCCGGCGCCAGCACGGCGTTGCCGTTATCGGCTACCAGCGGGTGTGCGGCAAAGCGCTCGCCCAGTGCCTCGAGTGTGTACTTCACATGTGCTATGTCGTTGGCCGATGCGTCCTCGGCAAGCTCCGGGTCGTAGATCGACGCCATGCGTGTGTTCGCGCCGAATCCGATGGATGCGCTGGAAAACGGTTGGTTGGAGCCCTCTCGGTACAGATCGACTGTTCCTGCGGTCAGCAGCGTGTTGCCGTTGTTTCGCACCGTTACCGTAAACGACTCGCTTGCCGCCCCGGGCACCACGGCGCCCAGGTTGGCTATCGCGCCCAGTGGTGTGGCGCATGCCACCAGGGGCACTTCGATGCCGTGCAGCTCTGCCTTGCTCTGCTCGGCGCTCACGATGTGCGTGGCAAGCGTTGAGAGCATGCCGCCCGAGGTCAAAAACGTCGTTATCTGATCGATGGGGTGCTCCAACTCGCAGAGCACGAATGGCTCCGTGAACAGGTCGTCGATCAGGGTGCTGGCGAAGATGCGGAAATGCTTGCCCATTACCGCCACCGGCTCGCCTTCTTCGTCGTAGGTTTGCCCCACTTTGCCGTCGGTGTTCTCGACGTATAGCACGCACCTGCCGTTGTTGCTCATGCTAAACGACGCCGGGCCGCAGCCTGCGGCGCCAACGGGTGTCGTTGCAAACGCCGATGCGCCTCGCGCCCACGTAACATGTTGCAGCCGCTCGTTGACGGTGGCCAAAAAGCCCGTATGCTGCGGCCACGGCACCACGCGCGGCACCGAGGCGTCCGGCGGCATAACGCCCCAACCCGCAATAGACTGGCCGATCACGGCGTACGATGCGCAACCGCAACCGTCTGCGGTCTCGTATGCGACGGGCACCACCATTTTGCCGTTGATGTTCTCGGGCGCGCCCAGCTCGATGCTCGACGGTGCTTGCGGAAAGCGAAGAACCTGACGGAACGTGAGGCTGTCGCCCGACACATCCGACCACAGGGTAAAGCACTCCAGCGCGACCTCCGCCTCGCTGCCCAGCGCCTTTTCTGCGGTGGTCCCGCGACGGTGGAGATAGGCGCCCGACAGACGTCCGTCGACAAGCGTTTTGCCCACCGTGATGCGTGGACACTGCAGGCAATGGTAACCGTCCTCCTGCAGGCGGCCGCGCGAGATGCTGCGCCACGACGTGTGCGATATCACGCGAACTTCGCTATTGCTTATGCGCAGGCGCACAACGGACAGTATGCCGGCTGTGCTTGCCGTATCGAACCGGGTTGCGTCGCCTTCGGGGCGCTCTCCCGAGACCAGCAATACGTAGGCGTCTTGGTTTCCTCTCCCGTCCGCATATTCCACCACGTCGAAGTCGTAATCGAACGTGCCGTTGCGCTCCACGTCGCCCTCGCCAAAGCCCAGGGGGAAGTCGACCGGCATAGGAGCGGACCATACGCCGTCTGCCTTCGTGTGTACCACCAGGCGCGAGCGGCCATCCTCGCCGTAGCGCACCGAAGCGATGCGGAGCAGGCATTCCACGCCGGCTATCTCCGCAAACTTCATGTGGGCTTCGCTGAGCACGCCTGTAAACAGTACGTTGTCGCTCGAGGGCTTTATACCGCCGCGCTCGTCCTCCGACACGCCGGCAGAATTGGCGTTCGAGTCCGCAATGGCGTTCGTCGCCTGCCCGATGTAGGTGTACTCATACATCGGTGCGGCGTTTTCGTCATCCTCCATCAGGGCGTGGACGAAATGCTCAACCTGCCCCGTGTCACCGCTCTCTGCATCCGCGTCGAGCTCAATGCGCGTGACCGCTTGATCCCAGTCGCGCACGACCGGCGCGACGTTTACGGCGGTTGCTGCAACTTCGGCGCGTGCGAGCAGCTCGGCATTGGTGACGATGGTGGCCGACGCGATAAACTGCGGTACGCCGCCCGGCTCGGCATTGCCGGTCGCGCCAAAGCAGGCATCCAGCGTATAGGGCGTGCCTCCGCCCAGTGCCAGCTCTGAGCGCTGGAGCACATACTGGTCGCCGTTGTTGACCGACATGTTCCACGAATCGGCGAGTGTGGGCCACGACCCCGACCAGGCCTTGGTGGTCCACTTGAACATGACGAACTGGAGTATCACGTCGACATCGACATCTGCGCCCACGCGCAGCCGCGGAAGCTGGTGGCCGTCCGCCTTCTCGTACCCAATGAACAGTGTGAGGGATGCGGCACCGCGCACGGCGGACGAAGCGACGCCTGCAACGCCGGCTCCAAAGGTAACGGCAAGCCCAATCTGGATGGTGAATGATCCCGACGTATTGGAATAGTCGAGCGAAATGTTTTTGAAGAACGCCGCACCGCTGCCGTGCGTGTGGGCGCCTACGGCGAGCGCCAGCTTCGCCAGCACCCAAGGATTGACGTTTAGGAAAAACGGCACCGGGCCCAAGGTGAACTGCTCGGTCCAGTTGAGGTCGGTTTTTACTTGGAAGAGGGCCTTAATATTGCCGAACGCCGGATCGTTGTTATCGCCCCAAGTTTTGCCTACCCAGTCGTAGGCGAGCGATCCGTACACCTGTGTTGCGATATCCATCGTGAACAGCAGCGTGCAATGGTGACGAAGAAGCTTGGTGTTTCTTGGGTCGGTGCCCGAGCCGGCGCTCATGCTCTTGTACTGATTCCACTTCCCCTCCATTTCGTCGAGGTAGCGGTTTGCCTGCTTGGCGCCCGACTCGCGCGGTGACTTCTTCCAGTACTCCGGATCAGGGTTGCCCGAATCGTTCATGTAGCTGGCTGGTTTGTATCCGCCGCCAAACAACACGTACCCGGCAAACGAGAAATCGAAGAGGATCGGAAACGTGGGCATCCAGCAGGTGAACTTGTTGCCGCCGATACCGGGAAACGCCGCGGGGAAATCAAACGGAGTGATCTCTTGATCCATGGTGGTGGGGATGATGGTCGTCGAGCCCGATTCAGCCTTGGAAGCCGGTGCGGTGGCAACGCCCATGGGGGAGGAGAGCGTGTAGGTTTTGCCCTGATAGTCGAGCACAAAGCGCAGCTTGCATCCTTCTTCCAGAAGGCCCGATGCCGCATCGAGGAACTTGTCTTCGAGCGTGAACGCCGCCAGATTATCCGCGCCCGTTGCGCTGGCCTTGACCTGGCCAATCTGCGTGACGGTTTCGGGTGAGCTGCCCACGGCGGGCATTACTTTGTTGATGCGCAGCGTTGCCTGTCCGCCCTGCGGCAGGTGAGCCTGGACGGCAAAGGCATGCGTATCGGGCTGCGCATTTGCTGCATCGTCTTTGGGCATCGCCATGAACGTGGCGTCGGCGTACTGGATGTCCCACTCGTCGAACGTAAGCTGGCGAAAGTACGGCTCCCCGTCGGAGAGCGGACGCGTGGGCGCG
>DAWCEJ010000345.1:0-7867 GCA_052274955.1 Collinsella sp. | reverse complement strand
GCTCCGAGAGCACAACGCCCGGCTCCACGCGCAGCAGAAATTGGTCTTGTTCATCGCGGCGAAGACCCAAGTAGCGATTCATACGGGAAGTATTGAGGATATGCCCACCGTGGGGCACGGCACCGGCGGCAAGGCCGGTTCGGGCGCCCTGAACCGTTACCGGGACACGCTCGGCATGGAGCGTTTCCAAAATGGCACGGACCTCGTCTTCCGTTGTCGGAAACGAGATGCTCGATGCTTCGCCCGATGCGCGAGATTCATCGCGGCCATACTCTTCGAACTCGTCGGTGAAGGGTTTGATGGTTGCAGACACGCGAACTCCCCCTTTAGCTAACTACAGTGTTTGCAGGGAGATGTTACCGCATCGTTTCGTCGACGTGTTCGAGACCGTCTCCATAATTGGCGATTTTTACGTTCGTGCAATTCGGCGAGCGGCAAGATTTCCTCGGCAGACGATGCTTTTGACACATATCGCCCCGCCGTCGCCGATCGCGTAAATGTCACTCGAAAAAAGTTGAAGTAATTTTTACTGCCTTTTACCTGCGGAGATGTCAATCCGTCAAGCATTTGGTCAGAAATTGGTCAAGTAGCGGCTGATACGGTCGGCGTCGACAGCCAAAACCGATAGAAGTTTTGGTCCCAGAAGCAGGGAGGTTCCCATGGCATATTACTGGCCCCAGTACGGCGTCGCCATCGAGGTCGACGACGATCCCTATCTCCTGCCTTTCGACGAAGAGGCGTTCCCCGATACGGCGGTCTACCACGTCACCACCGATGTTATCTGCGACCCCGAGTCGTTCTCGGCGCTCGCCCACAACATCGCGCGTATCCACGACATCGAGCTCCCTCACGACTTTGACGAGCTCATCTACTCGCGCCGCCTGATGCTTCACATGCTCTTTGGAGCGGACCCGTCCACGTTCGCACGTGTCTACACCACCAAGGACGCCGCATGAGTGCGAAGAAGCCGCCCCGCCTCGCAGGACTGGGGCGTCGCAAGAAACTCGTCGTTGTCTGCCTGGCTATCGTCTGCGCCCTCATCGCCGTAGGGCTATACGCCTGGCAGTCGCAGCCCGTGCCCGAAGCGGGCGCCTCAGTCACGACGGCAGAGGGTAAATCGCGACAAGAAATCCAAGATGAGCTCGATGCCATCGTCCGCGACAACATGATGACGATTTCGGTCGCACCGGTCGCTCAGCTACAGGAGGACGGCAAGCTGCGCGTCAACGTGCAAAACGTCCAAGACAATAAATTTCCCCAGCGATTCCGCGTCATCCAAAACGACGAGACCATGTACGAATCCGGTGTGGTCGAGACCGGCAAGACAATCGAGACGTGCCCCGCCGGCGACATCAAAGAAGGCGAGGCATACATCGAGATCCAGGCACTCGATGCCAAGACCCTCGACAGCCACGGCAATCCGACACGTGTCAAGGTACGGGTTGAGCAAGCCGAGAACTAGCTTTTTCGGCCGACGCGGCACCGCACGCAATTCACCAGCATTCGTCCAATCATCGCGGGGACGGCCCGCGGCGAATAGAAAGGAACGACCATGGACATCACCAGGAACATGAACGGAGCCAGAGCGCTCGTCGTGGGCGCAGGGCTCGCGCTCGCGCTCGCAATGGGCGCCGCCCCGACGCCAGCTATGGCAGCCGGGCGCGTTGGAACCACGAAAGTAATGGTCAGGACCGAGATCGACAACGTAGAGTTCAAAGTTCCGACGGTTATTCCCTTCGTCGCCAAGGCCGACGGCACGCTTCAGGGCCCCTCAGAAGACGCGACCACCATCGACAATCATTCGGCCTACGGCATCCATGTCACCAACATGAAGATCGACGCCATGAACACCTGGACCATTGCCGCCGACGCCAAGGCCGGAACCGCGCAGAACTCCATCGACTTTAAGGTCGGCCCCGACGGCGCACTCCAGAACGCCAGCGCCGCAATGCAGGGGACGGGCCTCGATCTTTCCAAGAATGCAGCCTTCGACATGGGCTACCAGGGCATTGCCGGCGGCACGGACAAAATAAAGCTCAAGACAAGCGGAAACGTCGCCCGCGTCACGCGCGACATCTTCCACGTAACCGGCGAAGGCGATCAGGTTGCAACGATCACCTGGACGGTCGAGCCCGGTGCGCACACGGCATAAGGCCGTCGCCCTGGCCGCCGCCGTCAGTATCCTAGCGTTTGGGCCAGCCATGGCCTTTGCCCAGCAAGAACAGGCGCAGGCCGCCACGCAAGTGACGGTCGACCTCTCGGAGCTCGACCGCGGCAACCGCGAGGAACCGTTGGCACAGACAGACGACAGACGGTGGCTCTTGACAGCAGGCGCCACGGCAGCAGGCGCGGGAACCGCCGGCCTCGGTCTGCACATCAAACGCAACCAGAAACGAAATACAGACAGGCCGCACTAAATTAGCTAAGGAGACCCCATGGCATCGAAGAACCTTTTGCCCGTCGTCGCACTCTGCGGCGCGCTCGCAACCGGAACGCCTGTCGCCGCTTGGGCGACCCCCGTCATGGCAGGCTCCTTACCAGCAGCCCTAAGCTCCGCACCAAATCCGTCGAGCGCCATTGCGTGCAAGCGTTTTTCGATCGCACAGGCCGCAATCTCAACCTCGGGATGCCTTCGTCGTAATACGGACGGCTCGATAGTCGTGGATATCAATCGTTCGAACAAGGCAAACGGCTCCCAGGCGGGGTGCGCCGTCTGCACGTGGCGCTCGATTGTGCTCGATGCAGATGGCGATCCGTGCGATTTGGGGTTGCGCATCGATATCGCTTCGGTCGATGACTCGGCGAACGGAGCGAAGGTCGCCTTCGACGGTGCGTTTTTCGAGAAAGGAGGCGGTATATGTCTGGGCTGCGCCGCCGCGAATGCAGACGATGTGCAGCCCACCCTCTCATTCACGGCATCGCTGCGACTGACCAAGGCGGACACCGATGCCATCGCGGCGGGAGAAGCGTCCCTGCTGTTCTACGCCGCCAGTACCGAAGACACAAACATTCATTTCGAGAAGCCGGCCGGATCGCTCAGCCTTACGCGCGGGACGGAGGCAGGCCCTATTGCGATCGATACCCACACGCTAGGCAGGCAACGCATTCTTGCCGACCCGGCGCTTCTCGAGATGGAGTGGAACGGATCCGGAGCCGTCGGGATTGTCCCCTCCGCGCTTGACGCCAAGACGCTCCCCTCAAACGACGAACCCATCAACGCAACCATACAAGAAGAGAGCACGGACAAAGAAGCAGGTGCGGGCGACACGCCGTCGCCGACAAACAGCGTCCCAGCTTCTTTCGAAGCACCGAATGAGCCCGCTACCGGTCCAAACGATCCCGAGCTCGCGGACAGTCTGGGACTTGCTGATCCTCAGGAGATCGATGAAGGTAACTGCTGCGTGCTTGCCGCCCTCGACCACACAGAGGTCATCGATGCTGCAAACATCGAAGTTGCCGCCGCCAATCAGCCCGTCCGCAAGTCGGCCATCATCGCATTTCCCGAATCCATCGAAGTCGTCTTTTTGCCATCGGGCGAGGTCGTGGCCCCAACACTGCTCACCTTGTTGGGCGCCAAGAATACTCGAAACGAAATTAAAAAGGTCACGGTTGTCGACCCTGCAACCACCGCTAAACTGCGTCTATACGCCGTTGCCCCAGACGGAGGCAAGACCTTGGAATTCGATGGCGACACACTTCTAGCCTGGCGACGTCTGGACATTATGCAAGACGTCTCGTATCAGATCGAACTCGAAGGGTTTGATCGTGCCCGCGATGCCAATATCATCGCCGCGGCTATTGAATCCCCGCAGCGGCTTATGACACTGCGCTTTGACTACTACCCCTATGTCCCGACAACCACCTGAGGCTTAAATGCTGCGCATCATTCCTAATACCACTTATATAACGTATTAGATGAGTCGCGATGTGCCTCGCATTTCGTTCTGCTACGATTGCCACGTTGGCATCAATACAGGAGGGCTCATGCCGGGCTTGGGAACAATCATCAACGTTGCGCTTTTAGTTGCGGGCGGTCTTTTGGGATTAGCGGGCGGCCGCTTCATTACACCGCGCATCCAAGACACGCTCATGAAAGCATCGGGGCTGTGCGTCCTGTTTATCGGCCTGGGCGGCACCATGCAAAAGATGCTCATCATCGATGGAAAGGCGCTAGCGACCACCGGTACCACCATGCTCATCGTCTCATTTGCGCTCGGTTCGCTCATCGGCGAGGCCATCAACTTGGAGGCCGCCATCGAGAACCTTGGCGAATGGCTCAAGCGCAAGACTGGCAGTGAGGGCGATAACGAGTTCACCAACGCTTTTGTCTCGACTTCACTCACCGTGTGCATCGGCGCCATGGCCATTGTGGGATCGATCCAGGACGGCCTGCTCGGCGACTGGTCAACGCTTGCCCTCAAGGGCGCACTGGACTGCATCATCGTCTGCACCATGACGGCCTCGCTTGGCCGCGGCTGCATCTTCTCCGCCCTGCCCGTCGCCGTGTTCCAGGGGACGATCACGTTGTTTGCCGGCGCGCTCTCCCCCATCATGACCACAGCAGCCCTCAACAGCCTTTCGCTCGTAGGCTCCATGCTCATCTTCTGCGTCGGCGTCAACCTCATCCGTCCTCAGACCTTCCGCACGGCCAATATGCTTCCCTCCGTCGTCATCGCCGTCATCTACGCCCTCCTGTTCTAAATCTATCTACGTTGCGGCATTTCGAACATCTGTTTGATGCTGTGCTATGATATGAGGTCACCGACACCGTATAGGGAGAGGAGAGGGCGGTGGCCGACCAGGACGTCAAGATGCTCATCGAGCGCATTATGGCCGAGGCTCGGACCCATCAGTCCGCCCGCTTCTCAAATAAAATCTATGCTGACGAGCCGATTCTCAAGACCGGCCGACAGATGCAGAACTTCCTCCCCGACCAGTACCGCAAGATGCGCGAGATATCGCGCTGGCAGGATGATCCCAAGGGCGGCGCGGGGCGTTGGCTATCAGAGGCGGAGCTTTTTTACCGTCAGGGCTTACTGATGGCCGACTTCGAAGACGATTGTCCCTACAACGGCACGTTTAAGTCGTACTTTCCCACCTACAACGCCATGAGCGATCGACAACTGCGCGGCTACTTTACCTGGCGCGCCCAGGTGCGCCGCAAAAAAGTGGAAGAGACGTCCACGTCCTTCGCCTTTTTATATCTCTACGAGCTCATCTGCGGCATCGGTGTAGACAATCCGCTCGACGGCTTCCGCAAAATCAAAGCCTTTTGGGAATCATACCGAGCTTATGAGCCCGGCATCGACCGGTTCGCGCGCGTATGGCTGCAGGACTACGCCGTATTCCACGGGCTCGATCCCAAACTGCTCAGCGATTCCAAAACGGTCTTATTTGATAAGGCGCTCATTGAGCTGCGCCGTGCGGCACGCGATATCGAGCCCTTGCCTACACCCGCTACACCAGCAACCAAACGCCGCAAATCCTCCGAGCCGACCCTCCCCCTGCCGCCCGATGAGGCGCGCGAGGAGCGACTGATGGCTGCGATCAATGCGCTGTCGACCTACAACCTGGGCAACTCAAGGATCAACCATGCGCACCATCGCGACCTGCGACACGTGGCTTGCGCCGTCTATGTCCGCATGGCCCGCTACTATGACACGCACCGAAAGAGTGGCATTGTGGCGAGCCTGTTTGGGGAGGAGACGGCCATGCCTTATACCATGTTTGCCTCGGCCGTCTTCTTTGCCCCCGAGCGCCACAAGGACTGCGAATATCGTCTGGACCCCATCCATATCTACCGTTGCCAAAACGGCTTTTGGGAATGCATGCGCATCCACGGCAGCAGACAAAAGAGCAGCAAGCTCGGCGAGATGATGCGTGCCTGCGATCAGCGCTTGCGCTTGGCGTTGGATCCCGCTCATCCCCTTAAGGAAGAAAAGGTTCCCAAATATCTGGCCAAGATCATCGACGATGAGATTGTGGCCTGGCTTTCGTGGGACGCTGCACACCAGCCCGTCAAGATCGATATCGACCTGAGCCAGCTGGGGCATATCCGAAACGCCGCAGCACAGACGCGCGAGGCGCTTTTGATCGACGAGGAGCGCGAGGACGATGCGCTTACGGAAGCCGCGGAAGCAGATTCTGGGCAACCGGAAGCCGAACCCGCGGCAAACATGATTGCCGAACCGGCCGCAGCGTCCACGCAGCAGAATGAGGCTGACGAGCCGACCATCTCCACCGAGCAGTTTGGTGTCGTGGCCCCGCTCCTCGCGCCCGAGCCCACACCCGCAACGCCCATGTCCGCCGGCACCGCATCCGCACTCGCCCACGCCGCAGAAGACTATCTTCGTGCGTTGCTCGAGCAGAACGCGGCGCAGGCAGCATCGGCTGTGGAGAGGTCGGGCCAGAGCGAAGACATGCTTGTCGACAACATCAACGAAGCGCTCTTTGACCTCGTGGGCGACACCGTTATTGAATTCGGCGCGGCGGGACCGCAGATAATCGAGGACTACGAAGCAGACGTGAGAGGATATCTAGACCATGAGTGATACCACATCCACAGCACCCCGTGTGCCCAAGCGCGTCGCCGCCGTCATTCTCAACTCGCTCAAGGGCGGCGTCGTCCCGCGCATCGGCCTTCCCTACATCACCGTGGGACGCGAGGTCGAGATCCGCGCCCTGCTCACCGCCCTGAGCCTCATAGCCGATGGCGGCGCAAGCTTCCGCTTTTTGGTCGGTCGCTACGGCGCCGGCAAGAGCTTTTTGCTCCAAACCATCCGTACGCACGCCATGGGTGAGGGCTTCGTCGTCGCCGATGCCGACCTTTCGCCCGAGCGTCGCCTGCAGGGCGGTCAGGGGCAGGGTCTGGCCACCTATCGCGAGCTCATCCGCAATATATCGACCAAGACGCGCCCCGAGGGCGGCGCGCTCAACCTTATCCTGGATCGCTGGGTCGCCTCGTGCGCCAATACCGACGAGTCAGCCGTTAATGCCCAGCTTGCCCCGCTCGAGGAGATGGTCCACGGTTTTGACTTTGTCCGCATGCTTCGTCGCTATCGCACGGCCGTCTCTGAGGGCGACGAAGAGAGCATGAGCCGCGTGACCAAATGGATTCGCGGCGAGTACCGCACCAAGAGCGAGGCACGCGCCGAGCTGGGCTCCTCGACCATCATCAGCGACGACGACTGGTACGACTACATCAAGCTCATCGCGCGCTTTTTGGTCTGCAGCGGCTATAAGGGCATGCTGGTGCTCATCGACGAACTCGTAAACCTGTACAAGATCCCCAACGCCATCACGCGCCAGTACAACTACGAGAAGATCCTGACCATGTACAACGACACACTGCAAGGCAAGGCACAGTACCTGGGCATGATCATGGGCGGCACGCCAACCTCCATCGAAGACCGTCGACGCGGCGTATTTTCCTACGCGGCTCTGCGCAGCCGCCTCGCCCAGGGCCGTTTTGCACGCGAGGACCTCAAAGACATGCTCGCACCCATCATTCGCCTGCAGCCGCTCACCTATGAGGAGCTGCTGGTGCTCATCGAAAAGCTCATGCAGATCCATGCCGGCTACTTTGGCTGGACGCCTACGCTTACCGAGAACGACCTGGTGGACTTCCTCAAGATTGAGTTTGGCCGCGTGGGAGCCGACACGCACCTGACGCCCCGTGAGGTCATCCGCGACTTTATCGAGTTGCTCGATATCCTGTGCCAAAACCCCGATGCCGACGTGGCCGAGCTGCTGCAAAGCGTCGGCGGCGACACACTGGCACCGGCCAACGAATCGCCCACATCATCCGACGATCGCAACTTCGCCGAATTCACCATCTAACCTGCCAAAAAGGGACAGGTTTATTTTG
>DAWCEJ010000344.1:0-3747 GCA_052274955.1 Collinsella sp. | reverse complement strand
TCCCACGCCGTGCTGCCGTACGACCAGTACCTGCACCGCTTCCCGGCCTACCTGCAGCAGCTGACCATGGAATCCAACGGCAAGTCCGTGCGCTGGGACGGCACCCCCGTCACCTCCGAGACCGGCGAAATCTTCTGGGGCGAGCCCGGCACCAACGGCCAGCACGCCTTCTACCAGCTGCTGCACCAGGGCACCGTGGTGGTTCCGGCCGACTTTATCGCTTTCGCCAACACCGCCAACCCCGCAACCGACAGCGGTCAGGACGTGCACGAGCTGTTCCTGGGCAACTTCCTGGCCCAGACCAAGGCGCTCGCCTTTGGTAAGACGGCCGATGAGGTTCGTGCCGAGGGCACGCCCGAGCAGATCGTCCCGGCCCGCTGCTTTGAGGGCAACCGTCCGACGACTTCGATCTTCGGCGACACGCTGACCCCGTTCGCACTCGGCGAGCTCATCGCCCTGTACGAGCACATCACGTTTGTCGAGGGCACGGTCTGGGGCATCGACTCCTACGACCAGTGGGGCGTCGAGCTGGGCAAGCAGCTTGCCAAGCAGATCACCCCGGCCTTCCACGACGACGCCGCCAAGGCCGAGCAGGACGCTTCGACCCAGGCGCTCATCGAGTTCTATCGCGCTCATCGCAAGTAGTTTTTACGGCCGAGTTGGCTTATGGCTGAAAGGGGCCCGTATCCGTTGGGATACGGGCCCCTTGCTATTTGGATAGGATGGAATGTATCGGGAGGCGCCTCGACGGGCATCGCAATCGTCGAAGGCGCGCCGTTCATGTTTGGGACAATATGACTTTTTACCCGTTGCAAACAGCGTCGCCGTGGGTGTTCTGTATGATGACTCAGGCAAGGTTGTTCAATGACAGGGAGGCATATATGGCAATCAAAGCCATCGCAATGGATATCGACGGTACGCTCACCAACGACCAAAAGGTCATCAGCCCGCGTACGTGCGAGAAGCTGCTCGCTGCGCAGGAGTCGGGCATTAAGCTCATCTTGGCTTCGGGTCGTCCTGCATGGGGGCTGCACGCCTTGGCGCAGGAGCTCGACCTTCAAAACCATGACGGTCTGCTAGTTGCCTTTAATGGCGCGCATGTGGTCGACGCTCAGACCGATGAGGTCCTTTTTGACCAGGCCATGCCGGCTGACGAGCTGCACCGCCTGATTGATCATCTGCGCAATTTCGACGCGATCCCTATGATTTCGCTCGGTCGCGATTTGCACGTCGAGGACTCGTACCATTGCATGATCACGCTGCCTGACGGCTCGCAGAAGAATATCGTCAAGTATGAGCGCGATGCGTGCGATCTTAAGATTCGCGAGGTCGAGAGCTTGCATGAGGTCGTGGACACTTATCCCGTGGACAAGCTGCTGACGGCGGGTGATCCGACCTACCTGCAGGCGCATTACGAGGAGATGTATGCGCCCTTTACCCAGACGCTTTCGGGCATGTTTACGGCCGACTGGTACTTTGAGTACACGGCGCCCGGTATCGACAAAGCCCGTGCGCTCGAGGGTGCCCTGCCCAAGCTCGGTATCGATGCCAGCGAGGTCGTCTCGTTTGGCGACGGCCAGAACGACAAGTCCATGATTGAGTGGGCCGGCACCGGTGTTGCCATGGGCAACGCCGTCGATGAGGTTAAGGCGGTTGCCCAGATGGTAACCGCCAATAACAACGAAGACGGTATTGCAGTGGCGCTGGATAAGCTGCTGGGTTAGAATCGCCGATTAATGCATGGTTTGGGCGCCTGCTTGCGGGCGCCCTTTTGTTAGGGAGGGTGCCGTGTCCGCATTTCCGTTCGACGCCGTTATCTTTGACATGGACGGTGTCATTGTCGATACCGAGTATTACTACCTGGGCGAGACTGCCGCGTTTGCCAAGGAGCTTGGGCTTAACCTGACTCAAGAGGAGTTGAATGGGCAAGTCGGTACCTCGCATCAGTTCTTCCTGCATATGCTGGTCGATTGGTTTGAGCGCGCCGGTAAGGGGCATTTCACTGGCGAGGAAGCGTTGGCCCGTTGGGACGAGTGGGCGCATAAGCGTCCGCGCGACTATCAGGCTTTGATTAACCCAGGCGCCGTGGATACGATTCGAGAGCTGCCGCGCCGTGGCGTTCGCGTGGCGCTTGCCAGCTCGTCTCCCATGGATAGCATCGAGGAAGTGCTCAACGCGTGCGGGCTGTCGGATGCCTTTGAGTATGTGGTGAGCGGCGAGCAGTTTAAGGAGAGTAAGCCCGAGCCCGACATCTACCTGCATGCGCTGGACCTGCTGGGGCTGCCCGCGAATCGCTGCTGCTGCGTTGAGGATTCGGTGCCTGGCATCACTGCCGGCAAGCGAGCCGGCCTGACGGTCGTTGCCAAGCGCGAGGAACGCTTTGGCTTTAGCCAGGATGCCGCGGACAAGATTATCGACCAGCTGCCCGAGCTGCTTGAGCTTTCTTAGGGGGTCTGTTGGAGGCTCTTTAGGGGTTCGTGGACAAAAAATGCCAAATATGAGTACTGTCACTAATTTAGTAACAGGGAAATTATGCTTTTAAGGCCCTGGTTGAGCGCCTGGGGGCGATTATAACCTGTTAAATATGGCTTTAGCCATGCTAAAACGCCTTGATAATGAACAGCTGTACATTATCAAGGCGTTCTTTTGTCACAATATAATGCTACTAGCTTTGCAGCAGTACTCATATTTGGCGTTTTTTGCCCACCGGGGTCAGTTGAAGTCAAATATGGAGTGCGAATTTCCTAAAACGGTTGATTCGACGCTCTCCTCGGCGCAGTTTTTAAGTTCGGCGATGTGCAGGGAGGCGCTTTTTAGCGATGTGATGAGCTGTCGCGCGCTTGCATCTGCTTGCGGTTCGGCTGGAGCGTCGGTTTCGAGCAGCAGACGGTCGAGTGGGATCTGTCGGGCGTATTCACGACCGCGCTTGGTAGCGAGCATCCGCTCGTTCACGGAAAAATAGCAGCCTGCGTTTCGCGCACGGTCGAACTCGTTCGAGGTGCCGCTAAACCAGTGGAAGATGATGGCGGGGGAGTTGGGGCTTGGGGTGAGTAATCCATATGACTCAAGGGCGTCCAGTACGGTTCCTGCCGAACGAACAGCGTGAATTGATATCACGCGCCCGGCAAGAGGATAGTGCACGAGTGCATTACAGAGCTGGTCGAGCGCCTGTGTTTGTAGCGGCTCGCTTCCGGCACAGCGCGCGGAAAAGTCGAGTCCGACCTCGCCGATAAAGCGCTCTTGTGCGGCGACCTTGCAAAGCAGATTGATTTCGGCGGCACCGCATCGTCCGTCGGCGAGCCACCAGGGATGGAGGCCGATGCCGGCAAAGATGTTTGAACGGCTACGGGCGCGCTTGTTGGCGCTTGCGAAGTCGCGCGGATCGACGCCGCAGTCAAAGAGACCCATGCCCAGCGCCGTCGCCTCGTCGGCAACGGCGTCCGGGCGAGCCATTAAATCGAGATGGCAGTGCGCGTCAAATAACTGCGGTGTCATTGCGGCACATCTCGTTAATCTAGGCGCTGGCCGTCGGCGCGCACGCGCTCGCACCCGCGCCCACTGATCTGGCGTATAACCTCGCCGGCGATCATCTGGCCCATGATGGGCGGCATAAAGCTCGCGGTTCCCAGCTCGGTGCGCTCGTGGATGTTGGAAGGGTCGCGGGGCTGGGTTTTAACCGATTCCTCGCAGCTGAACAGCACGTGCAGGCTCTTGATGCCGCGCTTTTTGCACTCTTTGCGCATGATG
>DAWCEJ010000343.1:0-5226 GCA_052274955.1 Collinsella sp. | reverse complement strand
GTAGAGCATCGGTCTCCAAAACCGAGTGTTGAGGGTTCGAGTCCTTCCTGGCGTGCCAGTCATTATTCCGTAAGCTCCCAATTGGGGGCTTACGGTTTACTCATGTATAAGCGCATTGCGCGGAGGTAACCCAAATGGCCAACAAGAAGAACAAGAAGAAGGCTCAGCAGCCGGCACCTGCCAACAACGCTGCCGCCAACTCCAAGGTTGAGGCCAAGAAGGCCGTTGCCAAGAAGAACGAGAAGGCTGCGAAGTCCAAGAAGAACGAGAAGTCTGGTTTCTTCGCCCGCACCAAGAAGTATTTCGCTTCGGTCAAGTCCGAGATGAAGCGTGTCACGTGGCCCGATAAGAAGGAGCTCGTGAACTACTCGGTCGTCGTTTGCGCTTCTCTGATCGTCGTCGGCGTCGTCATCGCTCTGCTCGATGCTGGCTTTGGCGAGGCTCTTGCTCTGTTCTCTGGATTGAGGGGCTAAACCATGTCTAAGCGTTGGTACGTCGTTCACACTTACTCTGGATACGAGAACCGCGTTAAGTCCGATCTCGAGCATCGTATCGAGACCATGGGCATGCAGGATCGTATCTTTGATATCGAGATTCCTATGGAGCGCGTCACCGAGATTAAAGAGGGTGGCAAGCGCGAGACCAAGGATTCCAAGATCTTCCCGGGTTATGTCCTGGTCCGCATGGAGATGGATGACGATGCTTGGACGTGTGTTCGCAACACGCCCGGCGTCACCGGTTTCCTGGGCGGCAATGGCAAGCCTGCTCCGCTTTCCCGCGACGAGTACAACAAGATGACTCGTCGTCCCGGTAAGGGCGATTCGCCCAAGCGCACCTCGGTTGATATCCAGGTCGGTACGTCCGTCCGCGTTACCGATGGCCCGCTTACCGACTTTGATGGCAAGGTCTCCGAGGTTAACACCGAGGCTGGCAAGCTCAAGGTCACGCTGATGATCTTTGGCCGCGAGACGCCGGTCGAGCTCGACTTTAACCAGGTCGCTGTCATCGCTTAAGTTTTCGTCCGTTCGCGCGAGCGTGCTTCTTCTGTGACTGCTCATCTCAGGAGTGCTTCTAACACGTGCGTGCTTACGATATAGCAAGTACTTCACACTCGTGATTCGAAAGGAATGACCATGGCTGAGAAGAAGGTTGCCAACGTCATTAAGCTCCAGATTCCTGCTGGTGCCGCTAACCCCGCTCCTCCCGTCGGCCCCGCCCTGGGCGCTGCTGGCGTGAACATCATGCAGTTCTGCCAGGCCTTTAACGCCGAGACGCAGGACAAGAAGGGCGACATTATCCCCGTTGAGATCTCTGTCTACGAGGATAAGTCCTTCTCCTTCATCACCAAGACCCCGCCGGCGGCCCACCTCATCAAGAAGGAGCTGAACCTCAAGTCTGGTTCCGCTAAGCCCCAGGCCGACAAGGTCGGTCAGCTCTCCCAGGAGCAGCTCACCAAGATCGCCGAGATCAAGATGCCGGCCCTCAATGCCAACGACATTGACGCGGCCAAGAAGATTATCGCCGGTACCGCCCGTTCCATGGGTGTCACCATCGCTGAGTAGCGATTTCTTTAGGTAATGACGGGTGCTCCGACCGGGGCGCCCGTTATATGTGTGCAATAGGGCACACGATACGATGTGGGAGGGCTCGCGCCCGTTTAACCACAGGAGGTAATGCACATGGCTAAGCATGGTAAGAGCTATAAGGCCGCTGCCGAGAAGATCGACCGCGCCACGCTCTACACCCCCCTTCAGGCTGCCAAGCTCGTCAAGGAGCTCGACACCGCTAAGTTCGACGAGACCGTCGAGGCCCACTTCCGTCTGGGCATCGATACTCGTAAGGCTGACCAGAACATCCGTGGTTCCATCTCCCTGCCCCACGGCACCGGCAAGACCGTTCGTGTTGCCGTCTTCGCCGAGGGCGAGAAGGCCCGCGAGGCCGAGGCCGCTGGCGCCGACATCATCGGCTCCGACGAGCTCGTCGCCCAGATCCAGAAGGGCGAGATCAACTTCGACGCCGCTATCGCTACGCCGAACATGATGGCCAAGGTTGGCCGCATCGGTAAGATCCTTGGTCCCCGTGGCCTCATGCCGAACCCCAAGCTCGGCACCGTGACCATGGACGTCGCCAAGATGGTCTCCGAGCTCAAGGCCGGCCGCGTTGAGTATCGCGCCGACCGTTACGGCATCTGCCACGTGCCCCTGGGCAAGAAGTCCTTCTCTGAGCAGCAGCTCGTCGAGAACTACGCTGCCCTGTACACCGAGATCCTGCGCGTCAAGCCCTCTTCTGCTAAGGGTAAGTACGTCAAGTCCATCTCCGTGTCTTCCACCATGGGCCCTGGCGTCAAGGTCGATCCCGCTGTCCAGCGTGACTTCCTGGCTGAGTAACTAACAGTTACTGCCTGAGCAAAGTAAGCATTGCTAAAGAAACCCGGTTCTGCCTCGTGCAGGACCGGGTTTCTTGCTATCGCGTCAAAAGCACCACAAAGGGGACAGTGTCCCCTTTGTGGTGGTTACCAGGGGGTTCTGGCTGTTGAGGACTCGATGGCCTCGTGGCGTTTGAGCTCGCGGCGCATGGTTTGCGAGTTGAGCCAGGCTGCCTGCCAGCCACGGATGGGGTAGCGCACTTCGTCCAGCTCAAACTGCGTATAGCCGCAGGCGTTGATGATCGTCGTTCCACACACATGCTGCCGCTCGCGCTGAAAATCGTTACCGTAGCTTCGATGTACATGCCCATGCACCATGTAGTCGGCCCCCCAGGACTCAAGCGCCGTGTTAAAGCACTCAAACCCTCGATGCGGCAGATCGTCCAGATCACCCATACCGGCGGCGGGTGCATGGGTAAGCAGAATGTCGCACCCGCCGACCATCCTAACCTTACGCGACAGCTTGCGCATGCGCTTGGACATCTCGCGTTCGGTGTACATGTTGGCGCCGTCGCGATAACGCATGGACCCGCCAAGGCCCGCAATGCGAATCCCTCGGTACGTGTACACGCTGTCTTCCACGCAGATACATCCGCCCGGTGCATGACGTGCGTAGCGGTCGTCGTGATTGCCGCGCACGTAGATGAGCGGTTTGTTGATGACGGTGACCAAAAACTCAAGATAGTCCGGGTCCAGATCGCCGGCAGACAGAATCAGGTCGACACCCTCAAAGCGCTCCTTGCGAAAGCACTCCCAAAGGCATCGTTCTTCGGTATCTGCTATGGCAAGGATCTTCATAGGGCGGTAACTCCCGGCTCATCGTCGAGCTGCGGAATGGTGCCTACCACGTTGTCCGCCAGCCAATTCATCTCGACAATCTGCGCGCTCGGCAGTGGGGGAAAGCCCTCGATCTGCACCACGCCGTCTTGGCTATGAAGCTCGCCGCCAAATGGATTGATGGAGCCCTCGACGATGCCATTGCGGAGCAGCTGCACCAGTTTGCGCGTCTGATAGGGCAGGCCCGGAGCGTAGCGAATGTCGATGACGCCCGAGCTCATGCCATACCAGTAGTTGACGGCGCGAACCTGGCTGTCGTCACTGGTCTCATCCCAGGTGCCATGCAGCAGGCTTCGCACGATAAGCTCGTAGTATCGGCCCCAGTTCCAGACCGGCATGGCGATGCCGACGACCTTGCCATCGACCAGGCGGTGGAGTCCGTAGGCCGTAGGGTCTACGAGCGACTTTGACATGTCAGCGCCGGTCATGACGCTCACGCCTTCGCGGCACATGGCCTCGGCAAGGCCTCCGGCGGGCACATCGCCCCAGGTCAGGATAATTTGCGCGCGGGGGTCGAGCAGCGAGGCGCCAATCGCAAAGGCGTTGATCTCGCTAAGCGCGCCCGAGGCGAAGACCGACGCGTGGTAGCCGATACGGTGGTTGTCCGCCATACTGGCGGCAAGGGCGCCCAGGAGGAACTTGGCCTCGTACATCTTGCCAAAGTACGAACGGACGCTTTGGTGGGGAAGGCCGATAGAGCAGTTAAGGAACCGCACCTGTGGATACTCAACGGCAGCTCTGAGCGCGTATTCCATTAGGCGGTGCGAGGTCGAGAAGATAACGTTAGCTCCATGTTTGACAGCCGTTTCCACGGCGGCGTAGAACACGTCCGGATTGTGACAGTCCTCGAACGCCTCGGTGCGCACGATACCGCCAAAATGCTCATCGAGATACTGACGCCCTTGGTCGTGCAGGCTGTCCCAGCTCGACGTCGCACAGGGGAACTCATGGATAAAGGCGATGCGCAGAGGGTTGGCCGCCGAGTAGACGGTCTTGCCCATAAAGAAGTTGAGCACGCCGGAGGTGGACTTGGCGGGCGCCTCTTCCTCATCGACACTCGGTGCCTCGACAAGATCGACCTTCTCCTCATCACTTTTGCCGGCAATGACCAACTCGCGCCAAATCTTGCACAGGCGGTTTACGACGATATCCGTCGGCGTGTCCAGCAGGCGGTCTTGGTTGTACACGTTGAGGTAAACGAGCATAGCGTCGGCGGGCGTAATGTCCAGATGGTCGCCGCCGGCGCGCAGGTAGGCGCGCTTAAAGAGCAGGAAGGTGTGGCGCAGGTAGTCGACCTTTTTCTGTGGCCATTTTTCGATAAGGTTCTGACCGAGCATCTTGGCGAGCGTCTCGTAGCTTCCCTCACGCGAGAACTCGATCTCGTATAGGGGGCAGACGCGCCAAAACGCGCAGAACTCGCCATAGAGGCGGCTTTCGACGGAATCCCATTTTCCGGGATAGAGGCGGGTGACCTTGGCCGAAACCGTCGGGGCGTCCAGGAATTTGAGGACACTGACGCGCTTGTTGCCCTCTTGGACGTAGAACCGATGCATGAACTCGGTGACGATGATGGGGTCGCGATAGCCCTCGGTCACCTGGATGTCGTAGAGGTTGGACCACTTGCGGGCGAACTCGGTGCTAAATGGCAACAGGGGCATAAAGTTGCACGAAAAGGCAGACTGACGGCCCTTGGTAACCGTGCCGACGACCATTTCGAGCGGAATATCCCGCAGGCCGACGCTCTCTCGCTGACCTAAGGGGAGCTGGGCAACCAAGCTGTCGAGGTCCGTAAGGTACGGGTGCTCGCTTTGGCTGATGGCGCGACGGCGTCCCTGCTCGCCGCGCTTGCGTGCTTGACGATAGGCCTCTTCCATGGTGTCTACTCCCTTAGTCGTTTAAACAACGATATGAACCATGGTACCACGATGCGAAACTACCACAAAGGTGCCTGTCCCCTTTGTGGT
>DAWCEJ010000342.1:0-2549 GCA_052274955.1 Collinsella sp. | reverse complement strand
GTTGACAAGGCATCAGACTGCCATGACACTCCATATTCGCTTGAGTACGTGGCCAGAAGAAGTTGGGACTTAACGACCTATTTAGGTTCGGTGGAGCTGCGGTTAATGAAAAACGGGAAGCTGGTGTCGCAGGCAAATTACAAGGCCGGATCCATGACGCTCACAAAATGGGGAAGCACTGAAGAGCGAATTGATGGCGCCTTTGCAAAACTGCTAGGTGAAAATTAAGTCCGTTACAGGAAGGGGCGAGTAATGGCCAGTATTGAAGAAAAGGTTGAAGAACATTACAAGGCGATTCTTGATACGTTGAATATCAGGCATTTTGGCAAGACAGAGGGGATTAACGATTCAATAACAAAAGCTCTGCGCGAATTTAATTCCAAATCTGGCGGCTCCGGTATGAACTACCCGGACATCCAGCTTTTGTTACAGAACAGTACCCGCAGGGACATTCCCGTCATGATCGAGGCGAAGGGGGCAAAGAACAAACTTGAGAAACTGACAGCGGACGGGGACATCGAACTCACAAGCAGGGCCGTGCAACAGTTCGCCGTCAACGGCGCTCTTCACTATAGCAAGGCGATCCTAGCAGAGGGAACGTACAACGAGGTCGTCATTGTAGGGATCAACGGCACGACCTTGAGCGGTGGCGTGGTGAGCGATCCAGAAGCCAAAGCGTACTACGTAGCCAAGAAGAACGACGAGGTACCGAAGGAGATTCGTGGATTCGACTTCGTGCAGATGAAGCGCTCGAACCTTGATGCGTTCTATGCCCTGCTTGACAACCTGTCCCTGTCGGACGCCGAGAAGGAGAAGTTGAAACGCAACAAGGGGGAGCTTCTTGAGCAGAGTATCAAGAGCATCCATCAGCGGATTTACGATGATGCGAGCATCAAGAACTTTCTTGCTACGAACGATAAGCTGTACCTGTTCTGTGGGCTCATCATGGCTGGACTTACGACTGAGGGAGTGAGGCCTCTGGAGGCGTCTGACTTCTACGGTAACGATGACGCTTTTAACAACGACGGGACACTGATTCTTACAAGGACCGAATCATTCCTGCACAAGAAGCACTGCTCGCCGGAAAAGATCAAGATGGTGCTGACCTACCTAAAGCCTGTGTTCGACAAGCGTGATTTGTGGAAGCCCGTTAACGGCGAGAGTGTCATCAAGTCGATCTACAAACAAGTTAAAGAAGACATTCTCCCTCTGCTGGAAAGCAACATTCATCTTGACTTTACGGGCAAGATTCTAAACAGCCTGAACGACTGGGTAGCCATCGAGAACGACAGGCTCAACGATGTTGTACTGACGCCCCGTTTCGTGACGAACCTCATGGCGAGAATCACGAGAACGGATAAGGATTCGTTCGTCTGGGATACTTGCATGGGGTCGTCAGGGTTCCTAGTCTAAGCTATGGTAATCATGATTGAAGACGCAAAAAGGCGGATCAAGGACAGTGCGAAAGTTGAGAAGAAGATAGTCAACATCAAGCAGAACCAGTTACTCGGCATCGAGATATTGGGCAACATCTATATCCTCGCGGTCCTAAACATGATTCTCATGGGGGACGGCTCGTCACAGATTATCTGCGGCGATTCTCATAAGGAAGGGCCGGCGTTTATGCGTGCCCACAAAGGAACGTTCCCCGCGAACGTGTTCCTTCTCAACCCACCGTATTCCGCGCCCGGCAAAGGCCTTGTATTTGTTGACGAGGCGTTGTCGAGCATGGTGACGGGCTACGGTGCAGTGCTGATTCAGGAGAACGCAGGCAGTGGCCAAGGCGACGTGTACGCAAAGCGGATTCTGGAGAAGAACACGCTGATCGCGAGCATCCACATGCCAGCAGATCTGTTCAACGGCAAGTCATCGGTTCAAACCGCTATTTACCTGTTCAAGGTTAATCGCCCGCACGAGGCTGATGATGTTGTGACGTTCATCGACTTCAGCGAGGACGGCTACAGCAGGCAGAACCGCTAGAGGTCAACGCAGAGGGTCAACCTGAGGAATACCGACCATGCGCTGGAGCGCTATGACGAGATGGCTGCAATCTGCCTTGGCAAGAAGCCTAAGACGGAGTACTACACCGAGGCGAACGGCCTTGTCATCAGGGACACCGTGTCACTCAGGGGCGATGACTGGACATTTAACCAGCACAAGAAGATAGACACCACCCCCACAGAAGAAGACTTTAAGAAGACCGTCGCCGACTATCTCGCGTGGAAGGTGAGCGCGATTCTGAGGGGGGAGGTGAATGCCGATGTTTAAGTCATTTAAGGTTGGTGAATTGTTCGACATCCATCCCACCAACGCCTATAAGATGAAAAATGATGAGCTGTTTGCTATTGCAGGAACAACTCCTGTTATGTCCAACTCATCTGTCAATAACGGTATTGGCGGATATTGTGGTCTAGACCCGACTGAGCAAGGCGGCATTATTACATTTTCGGATACTACGACTGGCGCGGATACGATGTTTTATCAGGCGAATCCGTTTATTGGGTATCCGCACGTGCAGGGCATGTATCCCCATCAATCTGATAGATGGG
>DAWCEJ010000341.1:0-3578 GCA_052274955.1 Collinsella sp. | reverse complement strand
GTTCATTTTACCATAACTATTCAAAAAAATCAAACGTTATTTGAAAAATCAGGGCATCTCAGCCTACTATGTTCCCAAAAAGGTAACCGCAAACCGGTAACCAAAAGCCCAACTCAGCCCGCAATTCAAGGGTTGTCGGGGTTTGCCGGTTGCCATAGAATGCAAATCATTGAAAACAAAAAAGAGCCCCTGGCGTCTTGAAAACCTGGGGCTCTAAGGACGGTGGCGTAAAAGCCACACAAGACAGTGACGCTTTACGATTGGAAGCCGTGAACGTCACCGATAACACGATTGGAATGTTATCCGAAAAGCCATGCGATGGCAAACGGATTTACCGATTCGCCACTGTCCTGACAACAACAAGAGAAAGGATGGTGGCTTTTTTATGCCAACTGTTAACGCACAGAACCGCAAGCACCCTCTTGTCGTGCCGTTCGACTTCGACGGTGAGGGGCAGCTTGCCATACACAGGGACTTCTGGCGCCTGCCGATCAGCATCAGCGCCAAGAGCTTCTACCTTGTTATGCTCAGCCAGGAAAATAAGAGCAAAACGTATTCCGTTGAGGAAACCTGCAAGCTGAGCCGCGACCTCACTCCGCAGACCGTTCACGACTGCATGGCGGAGCTTCGTTCGGTCGGCCTCGATCCCCATAACGTCAGGGGGTGGGAGCATGTCTAACCAGCAAGTAAATCAAAGCGTGCCGAAGCGCAATGGAGGGCTTGACGTTGCCGAGAACGTCTTGATACACGACAACGTGTTCTCGGACGGGTACGGCATCATCGCGCAGAAGGTGATGCGGCACCATACCATCTCACGTGACGCAAGGCTGCTGTACTCCTACCTGTGCTCCTTCGCCGGTGCAGGCGATACCGCCTTCCCGGCTACCAAGACGATCCTCTTCGAGCTCGGCTTCTCGCCCAAGACCTTCTACAAGTACCGCGACGAGCTTGCCGCTTTCGGGCTCGTGCAGGTGGAGACCCGCAACACGCGCCATGGCCGGCAGACGGTGTACAGGCTGCCGCCGGTGCCGATGCCCTCAGACGAGGTCCATGAGATCATCCGCAAGCGCCAGGAGACGAGGGACAACCGTGCCGCGAACCTGCCGAACAAGCATGTGGATAACTTCGCAGACGAGAAAGATTGTGGAAAACCGGCGATTGACGGTTATGCACAAACCGCAGGTCGGGAGCCACGTGACCAAGACGGTAACATGGCTAAGCCATCGTACCAAGACGGTAAGCACCCATGCTACCAAGACGGTACGATGCTTAATATTGTTAAAAGCAACAAGGGAAAAGCATCAATAGATTTATCCGAGGAGCTTCCGGGCAGTATTGTGGAAAACTCGGGTTCTGTTGGCTCGCGCACAGCTGACGACCCGGGTCGCGATACCCAAGTCGATGCGCTCGCTTCGCTCACTGAGCGGCGGCAAGCGCCGATAGATACGCTCGCAGGCTCGCTGAGGAATTTTTCGATGGGCGTTGAGGAGTCAAGGGCATTCGACGAGCTTTGCAAGATGTCCATCAAAGAGCCAAACCCAAAAAGGGAGGCGCAGGCGCAGCAGCTCTTCGTGAAAAGGCTTCGCGAGGGCTACCTGCCGACGCAGGTTCTCGCAGCATACGACCGTTACTCGCAGGAGTACAAGGAAACCAACGGCACCCCTCGCTTCGCAATGCAGCTCGACGACTGGCTGCGCAAGGAGTCCGGGTTCAAGTTCTATGCGGGCAAGCCACGCGCGAAGGCATCCGGCGGCGATGCTGCCGAACGCGACAGGCAGGCAAAGAGGCAACGGCTCTTGGAAAGCGATCCGGAGTTCAAGGCCCTTTGCAACCGCACCACGTCCCTCTTCTCGGATTGGCAGGTCGCGCAGGTTGGGGGACTGTCAACCGCCGACGGGTACCACGAGCGGTGGGAAGCGGCGAAGAAGGCCGAGAAAGACTATCTTGCCGCAAACGGCGAATAACCGAAAAAGTGGAAAGGTTTACCAGAGTTGCTGGTAGAATCTAGGAAACGTGAAAGGAGTGATTCTTTATGGCTGACGATAGGCAAGCAGCTTTGGGCGCAATCGACCTAAAGGGCAACATCGTGCTGAAAGAGTTCGGGGACACAGCGCTTCTCTTCCGCCCTCAGAACAACTACGAGCCATTCGTTGTGGCTTACGGCTACGACAAGGCTGCTGGCGAGTGGTCGCACGGGTCGTATCACACCGACCTTGGGCATGCGTTCGAGGAAGCCAACCCCGAGATCATCGAGGATGCCTGCGTGCGGTGGCAGCGCGGCGACATCGCCACAGCCTTGGGCAACGAGGAGTACCCGGCAACCGATGCCAACGTCTCCTGGATACTGAACCGCAGCACAATGGGTGATTTCCATGAGGAGATGACCGCCAAAGGCAACGAACGCCTTGGCGAAATCGTGCACGAGCAGGAGCGCTATCTCGACAAGGCAAGCGGCAAGAACCTGGCTGCATCCGAGGGGCGCGATGCGTACCTGCGGCCTGGCGTGCTTGAGGCCGACAACGGGCAGATCGGGCTGTCGGATATGGTCGATGAGCTTCGCGAAAGCGCCCGGGGCTCATCGCGCGATGCGGTTTCGAGGGACATCTCGCATGGCGGGGAAGCTATCTAGGCGACACGCATTTAATAGGAAGGGAGGCATGCCATGTCAAGGGAAAACGATCGGGTGGCAGTTTGGGCAAAGGAGCTGCGCGATGCAGCCCGTGCTCAGGAAGCATCCCACGATCCGTTCGGATCGCATGATGGGATGGACATCGATCCTCATACGGCTGTTGTGGAAACATGCGGCTACGGGTTCCGCAACGAAGTGGCTGAAAACGTCCGCGAGGCGTTCTTGGAGGATCTTGAGGATGATCGCCAGATCAACCAGATCAGGCAGGATGAAAGCCAAGGAATCGCACGTTAAGTGTGCGTTTCCTTGCAAATTCCCCGTTCTGAGCGTAGTTGTTGGGGAACAGGTGCTAGCATGCCTTGATGTGCATCATCATGCGCAAGAGTTATGCATGTTACACAAACACGTTCAGCATTATTGAAAGGCGGCCTTGAGTTGGCAGAAATAGCTCGGATAAGCATCAGCTGCGACAAAGAGCTCAAGGAAAGCGCCGAGGAGATATTCAAGATCCTCGGGCTTTCCACCAACGCCGCCGTGAAGCTCTTCCTGCAAGCGGTCGTACGCGAGCAGGGGATACCGTTCAGGATGGACGTGCGCGATATGCGCGGCACTTCGCCTGAACCTAACGAAAGGATGATGCAACATGGCTGATTTCGGCGATGAGGCTGGCAAGGACGTTCTCGACAACATCACCCGAATGGCAAGGATGCCGTTCGATGAGATGGTGCGCATCATGCTTCGCAAGATGCTCAACGGCTCGAAGAACTTCGAGCCTCAGTACAACAAAGAAGGCAAAGTAGAGTCTATCGACCTTCCGTTCGATTCCCTTAGGGAACGTGCCCTTGCCATGGATGTCATGAAGCAAGAGGGCATCGAGTTCGAGAAAGCCGGATCGAAGGTAAACGTTCAGCATTTCCTGAAGATCAAGCCTGAGGACCAGGAACGCTTC
>DAWCEJ010000340.1:0-3819 GCA_052274955.1 Collinsella sp. | reverse complement strand
TGGTCGCGCCCTCGAAATTGAACGTCAGATTGGCGTGAATGCGGCCCGCGCAGCGTCGGCAGGTCCGCCGTTCGGCAGAACGGCGGAACCAACTACTCTACTGTGACGCTCTTAGCGAGGTTACGGGGCTGATCGACGTCGCAGCCGCGCAGGACGGCGACCTTGCGGGCGAGCAGCTGCAGCGGGACGCTCGCCGTGATGGGGCTGAACACGTCGCGGACGGCCGGCACGCGGATGATGCAGTCGGCGATCTTGTTGATCTCCTCGTCGCCCTCGGTGGCAACGACGATGACCTTGGCACCGCGCGCCTTGCACTCCATAAGGTTCGACACGGTCTTGTCGTAGGTGGCGCTCCTGGTGGCCACGGCGATGACGGGGAAGCCCGGATCGATCAGCGCGATGGGGCCGTGCTTCATCTCGCCGGCAGCATATGCCTCGGCGTGCAGGTAGCTGACCTCCTTGAGCTTGAGTGCGCCCTCGTAGGAGATGGCAGCGCCCATACCGCGCCCCACGAACAGCGCCGACTGCGCGTCCTTGCACAGCAGGGCGGCCTCGTGCACGGCCTCGGTCTGCGTGTCCAAAATCCACTGGATCTGCTCGGCCGTATCGGAAAGCTCGCGGAACATCATGCGCGTCTGCTTGGTGGTCAGACGGTACTTGACCTGCGCCAGCAGCAGAGCCAAAAGCGTGAGACTCACAACCTGGCCGATGAAGCTCTTGGTCGAGGCGACGGCGATCTCCTTGTTGGCCTTGGTGTAGATAACGCCGTCGCTCTCGCGCGCCACCGGGCTGCCCACCACGTTGGTAATGCCAAAGACCTTGGCGCCCTTGATGCGCGCGTCGCGAATGGCGGCGAGGGTATCGGCTGTCTCGCCCGACTGGGACACGGCAACGACGAGCGTCGTCGGCGTGATGATAGGGTTACGATAGCGGAACTCGCTGGCGGCCTCAACCTCGGTGGGAATACGAGCCCAGCCCTCGATAAGGTTCTTGGCGATAAGGCCGGCGTGATAGCTGGTGCCGCAGGCGATCACGTAGACACGGTCGATGTCGTTGAGCTCCTCAAGGGACAGGCCCAGCTCGTCGATATCGAGCTCACCGGCGGGGGTCATGCGGCCAACCAGGGTATCGCGCACGACGCGAGGCTGCTCGTGAATCTCCCTGAGCATAAAGTCGGGATAGCCGCCCTTTTCGGCCATATCCAGATCCCAATCGATGTGGGTGACCTTGGGCTCGATGACATTGCCGGCCTCGTCGGTGTACTCGACGCCCGCAGGCGTAAGCTTGGCAAACTGACCGTCCTCGAGCACCACGACATCGCGGGTGGCATCGATAAGCGCGATCACGTCGGAGGCAACGTAGGAGCCGGTCTCGCCCACGCCGACCACAATCGGAGAGTCCTTGCGGGCCACGGCGATCACGCCGGGCTCGTCGGTGCACACGGCGGCCAAACCATAGGCGCCGACCACGTGGGTGCAAGCCTCGCGCACGGAGGCCATCAGGTCGTGCGTCTCGACATAGGCTTCTTCGATCAGATGCGCGAAGACCTCCGTATCGGTCTCGCTCTTAAAGTGATGGCCGCGGCTCTCCAGCTCCTCGCGCAGCTCGGCGAAGTTCTCGATAATGCCGTTGTGGACGATGGCGATGCGACCGTCGCAGCTGGTGTGGGGATGAGCGTTAACGACGGAAGGCTTGCCGTGGGTGGCCCAACGGGTGTGACCGATACCGCAGGTTGCGTCGCTATCGATATTGGAAAGCTCGCTCTCCAGACCCACAACCTTACCCACGCGGCGGATAACGTCGAGGTGCGCCGCGGCGCCCTCGCCCACCTCGAGCGCGACGCCCGAGGAGTCATAGCCGCGATACTCCATGCGCTTAAGGCCTGTGACCAGGATGTTCTTTGCAATATCAGATCCGGTGTAGCCGACAATTCCGCACATAGGATAAATCCCTTCGTTCGCGTGACTGCAAGACGTCCACGCACGGGGGGCGCTGAGACGTATAACGTTCGAGTATTGTACTCACGCAAGCGCAAGCTGATATACCAGAAGTGGTATCTCAACTTAGATACCACCCGATGCACACATGCCCAAACCATCACGATGGGGACAGGCGCCTTTGCGGCGGCTTGACCGGTTCTAGAGGCGCAGATGACGCTCGAGCCGATTACCCAGGGCAGTGAGCGCCATGACAATGACGTAGTAGACCACGGCCGCCACAAAAAACGGTTCAAAGGCTCGATAGGTGAGCGCTTGCACGCTCTGGGCGGCACGCATCATGTCCATCAGGCCGATGGTGGCCACCAGCGAGGAGCTCTTGAGGACCGTGATCACTTCGTTGACCAGGGCGGGGGCAATCGAGCGCATCGCCTGCGGAACAACGATCTTGCGCATCATGGGAACATAGCGAAGCCCGATGGCCCGAGCGGCATCGTACTGACCCCGGTCAACGCCCTCGATACCACCGCGTACCGTCTCGGACACCGTCGCTGAGCCGTTAAGCCCCAGCGTAATGGCACCGGCGGCAAACATCGAAATCTTAAAGCCCGTGAGCTGCGGCGTCGCAAAATACGCCAAAAAGAGCAGCACGATAAGCGGAACGCCGCGAAAGATAGAGGTGTAGAAGCTGAGCACCGCACGCAATGGGCGACAGGGTAAAACCTTGAGCACGGCAATGAGAAAGCCCAGGGCAAGCGCTATAACCAGCGCGGAGGCCGTCACCTGACAGGTCACGACCAGGCCGCTCATAAACATCGGTATATATGGTTCTAGCAGTTCAAACTTCATCAGCATGCCCTTGGCGTGCGCCTCACCGGATCGCTATTTTCCGGCAACCGTCGACGTGCCGGAAGCGGAATAGTCGCCGTTCCACATAAAGTCGGCGCCCACATACTGCTTGATATAGCCGTCGATGGTGCCATCCTCGAGCATCTCGCCGATGCACTCGTCAAGCGCCGCGACAAAGCCGGCACCCTTCTTGGCCATCAGGCGGTACACGCCCACATGACCGCTCGTCTCGGAGCGATCGAGCAGGCCCAGCACCAGGCCCTCGTTCGCATCGCGCATGGACTGGCCCTCGGCGCCGTCGCACAGGTAGGCATCGATGCGCCCGGCGAGCACCTCTTGCAGGCACTGGTCGCCGCCGTCGTACGTGTGAATATCGGCATCGGGCATGACCTTGGCGATGAACTTGTTCTGCACGGTGCCGGTGGTGCAGGCGATGGACTTGCCGGCAAGGTCCTCGACGCGCTTAACAGGATCGCCGCCAAGTGTGAGAACGCCTACGAGCGGCTGATAATAGCCGCGCGTGAAGTCGTACGTCTGCTCGCGCTCTTCGTTGGAGCTCATCGCCATGGTAAAGGCCTTGTCATCGCTCTGCACCGATGCAAGCGTGGCAGCAAAGTCCTGCGGCTCAAAGTCGTAAGAAAAGCCCAGGCGCGAGGCCATCTCGTCGGCAATGGCGATATCCAGGCCGACAACCTTCTGCTTGCCGTCCGACTGCGTCTCCAGATAGCGATAGGGCGCGAAGGCATCGTCGCCCACAAAGGTGAGCTTGGCGCCTTTGATATCGTCGCCCGCACCCGCAGCAGAACCAGCGGCAGAGCCCTTGTCAGCGCCATTGCCAGCGCAACCGCTCGCCGCAACTAATGCTGTACCGGCAAGCAAACTCAGGAAATCACGACGAGAAACAGAGCGAGTCATACCAAAGCCTTTCAATCTACGTTCAAAACGGCTTCTATTGTAGACACTCCACTGTTGAGCGCGCAGCCCAGCCGCATCAAAACCACTACAAAGGGGGACAGGCACCTTTGTGGTGGTT
>DAWCEJ010000339.1:0-7583 GCA_052274955.1 Collinsella sp. | reverse complement strand
AGAAAAGACGGGTACAAGTTAGGTGGCCCGGCGTTTGCTCCGTTATGCTGGGGATGTTTGTTGCTTGTCGTTCAGTGCTCTTACTGTCCAATCCAGTGTTGCGCATCTCTCTTAATGTCCTCGGTAAAACCGTCAAGGTCATCAAGGGTGATCACGCTGTCGATAAGCAAATTGGCTATCTCGCGGTACATTGTGCCGCGGCGAATGTCGTTTGCAATTACGCCTGAGGACAGCTTGTCTCTATTGAGTCGCTCTTCTAGTGCCCAAAATCTACTGGACGCTTCGCTGTCATCGTTCAGCATCTCAACGTACTGGCCGATGAGCTTTTCCATATAACGTTCTTGCCATTGAGGAAGTATTTTCTTAAACAGCTTCCAGTCGCTTTCGGCTACGTCGCGCATATGTCCTTCGCTCGTCAAACGGGCTTTCCATTTGTCTTTCATTCTATTTGGCTTTCGCTCGCAGGCGTGGATGAGAGGCTCTCTTTAGCCTTCGAGATTGGGCTTGAATGGGTCGTATGCCACAAAATGGGCCTATCTACTACGTTTAATTGGATACCGTCAACCATGCCGGGAAAACGAAAATTAAAACTGCAGGTAGAGGGCTTGTCAATTGTCGGAAAAGGCGGGTATGGTCGGCCCTCTCGAGTTAAACGTAGTAAATAGGCCCTTTTCTTGGCGCGCGGTCAGCTCAATGCTAATCTCCGTGCCGGAACTGACCCAGTTGTTTGTAAGTTGCGGTGATATACGGACTGTTTGGCGCTTTGGAGCCTCAAAACAGTCCCTATATCACCGCAACTTGGAAGGGGCGGGCGGTGTCGGATGAGCGGCGCTGGCTGGTTGGGGTGGTTTAGGCCTGTTTGCGGCACTTCCATTGTTTGCGACACCAGCGCATGAGCGCCTTGACGATGGGAATCGTGATGAGGATGATCCATGCAGGATGGGGCTGTCCCAAACAGAGCCACATGTAAAGGAACCAAGCGATGGCGGCTGCTGGGTAAACGCCGTCAATCAGCTTGGACAGGTGGCGTCGATCGATAAAGTCGCCAAGCGCGTAATAGACGGGAATCAAAAAGACGAGGAAGAGTCCCGTAGCCCATGTGCCGTAGACAATGCCGAGCGCCAGATAGGCGAGAGTGACAAGTGCGGGAAAGGGAAACTTGTTCCATGCACGTCCGACCTTGGTGTGGAAATGCTTGCCATGATGGTCGAGCTTGTCGTGTGCTTCCTTCCAGCTGGAGAACGTCTCGCCGTCGATGGTGACGGTGCCGTCGTCATTGGTACGCACGCTATGTCCATCGTCCTCAAGCGTATCGATATGCACGCCGCCCGGCCCCACATGCACCTCTTCGCCCTTGCGCTCGTTGGTCACATGGATGCCGCTCCAACCAACATGGACTTCCTCGCCCCTGCGTTCGTTAGCCACATGGATGCCGCTCCAGCCAACATGGACCTCTTCGCCTTTGTTGGGATCAATAACGTGGATGCCGCGCGCGAGGGAAATATCGACAAGTGGCTTATCGCTGCAATCAGCGTGCTCAGTAGAAGACTCAGCCTCGTCAGCCACATCCGCCGTCTCGGTGTCGGCGCTACCGTCCTCCAGGTCGTCGGCATCGTTGGCCGCCTGCCCATATAGCAGCTCGTCCAACGACACACCATACAGCGCGGCGAGCGCAATGAGGTTATCGGTATCGGGTGAGGACTCGCTGCGCTCCCATTTACTGACAGCCTGGCGGCTTACGTCCAGCTGGGCAGCAAGCGCCTCCTGAGAAAGGCCGGCAGCTTTACGGCGATTGACGAGGCGCTGTGCCATCGCAAGATCCATGGTGGTTCCTTTCGTGTGGTGACCGTAATCGAATGAGCCGAGTATGCCGAGAACAACCGGTAGCGACCACCATTTCTAGTTAGAATCTGCCTCAACCCTACTGCAACTACCGGTAGCAACCATCATGACCAGCAATTATGTGACAAATGTCAGTGCGCGCAACAGCTAAGAGCCCGGGTCAAAAGTTGCGGTGGAATAGTTCCTAAATTCAGCCATTTGCGGGCTAAGCAGGAACTATTTCACCGCAACGTAATTTCAGACTAGGCACCCGCAGCAAGAAGACGAATAGCCTCGGCGAGTATGTAGACGAAGGGCCCTCCGACCCCGTCCGACGATTTCGATTGGCGACCTTTGACGGAGTCAAGGGAGGAGCCAAATCGAAATACGTCGGGCGGGGTCGGAGGGCTCGATGGGATGGATTCCAGCCGAGGCTATTCGTCGCCGAAGCTGATGCCCAACGCCTTGGCCTCGCGCACCAGGTCGCTCTGGGGATCGACATACTTGAGCTTGCCGGCGACATCCTCGAGCGGCATGTGGCACATCTTGCCGTCGCGCAGGGCGATCATGTAGCCAAACTCGCCGCGCAGGCAGCCCAGCGCCGCCTCGACGCCACACTGGGTCGCAAAGATGCGGTCCTGAGCGTCGGGCTGACCGCCGCGCTGCGTGTGGCCGGGGATGGCGACGCGGGTCTCGCGACCGGTCTTGGTCTCAATCTCCTTGGCGATGTCGTAGACAATCGACGGGCTCGTGCGCTCGGCAAGCTTTTTCTTGTACTCCTTCTTGGACAGCGCCGCGTCCTCCTTAGAGATGGCACCCTCGGCGACGGCCACGATGGTAAAACGGCTGCCGGTCTCCATGCGATGTTCGATGGTCTTGATGACGTTGTCCATGTCGTAGGGGATCTCGGGAATCAGGATGACGTCCGCGCCGCCCGCGACGCCGGCGTACAGCGGAATCCAGCCGACCTTGTGGCCCATGATCTCGATAACGAACACGCGGCCGTGGCTCGAAGCGGTGGTGTGAATGTCGTCGATGCACTTGGTGGCGATGTCGATGGCGCTCGTAAAGCCAAAGGTCATCTCGGTGCCCCAGGTGTCGTTATCGATGGTCTTGGGCAAGGCAATAACGTTGAGGCCCTCTTCGCGCAGGCGGTTGGCAGTCTTGGTGGAGCCGTTGCCGCCCAGCATAAACAGGCAGTCGAGCTGCAGCTTGTGATAGGTGTGGACCATCGCGGGCACCTTCTCGACGCCGTCAGCCTCGGGAATGTCCAGACGCTTGAACGGTGTGCGGCTCGTGCCCAGGATAGTGCCGCCGCGGGTGAGGATGCCGCTAAAATCGGCGGGCGTCATGACGCGGAACCTGCTGTAGATAAGGCCCTGGTAGCCGTCCTCAAAACCGTAGATCTCGATAGGCTCTTCGCTATTGGTTATGAGCGTTTTGACGATGCCGCGCATGGTGGCGTTGAGCGCCTGGCAGTCGCCGCCACTAGTAAGAAGACCGATCCTAAGCATTATGAATCCTTCCGGGCAAGTTATAACATGCGCATAAGTTTACCCCCGCACACTGTTGATGCGGGGGTAAAACGTGTTAGCTCAAATGTATAGAAATGTAAGCAACGTCAGACGAGCGTAAGGACGACGGTGTCAGCTCCTTACAGTGCGAAGGCGTCGACGTCGCCCCAGTGGTGGCGCAGCGTGATGGCAGCGGCGGGTTCGGTGTTGTCAAAGACGACCGACCATTGCGTATTGCTGGTGATGTCTTCCGGATCGGGTTCTTGCGCCGCAGCGCGTAGGGCCTTCCAAGCGACTGCCTCGTCCTGAGCACCGACATGGGCGTCAAGGACATCGGCGATGACGACGGCACGCTCTTTACCATGGCCCAGCTCGCCATTCTTTTGGTTGGGCAGCACTTCGTCACCATAGCAGGCGTAGAAGTTCGTAACCTGTCGTACAGGAGTCGCTTTGAAAGCGCGGTCCGGATCGTGCGGATCCCACTCTACTACGCGCGCGTCACCGGCGGCGTCGTTGATAAAGAAGTGGTAATCGCGTCTGGCCATGGCGTGCATGTCGTAGGCAGAAAGCAGGTCGACGGCCTCCTGCGTGGTAGCCGCGCGGTCGAGCACCAGGCGGATGGCGAGCGAAGTGTTGATGACGGGGCGCTGCGTGTCCTGGTCACAGGGTTTGGAATCCAGGGTGAGCACAGCAATGGATACGCCGCATTCGTTAACACCGTCGAGCTGGGCAAACGGGCCCATGAGTGCGGCGGCACGTCCGGCGACGGAGTCAAGCGGAGTGTTATCGCCCAGGTTGTTAAGGGCGGCGAACCCGATGGAGGCATAGCCGCCGCGCGGGTGATTGCGCACCAGCAGCGCCGAGGTGTCGTCCTTAAAGTCGTAATTGCGACCGGTGCGTACGCGGCCTTCGGCATCTACGGCGACAAAAGCGCTGCAGGCAAACTGGGGCGCCTGGACATGTGCCGGCACACCGGGCAGCACCTGCGCCACCACGGCATCGATGTAGGCCTGGTCGTCGCGCACATCGGCTGCGATGATGCGGTCAAGGTCGTAGTCGTAGGCGATGTCGATGCCGTACAGGTCATAGCCGTCTGCGTAGCCAGTCAAGCGTTTGAGCGACGCGGCGGACTTGATTTGCTTGCGGTAAACGATGCCGGCGGCAGCGGCAAGGCCGACGGCGACACCCGCGGCACCGCAGGCGATGGCAATGTTACGTGGCTTCATGACGGCTCCTCTCGTCCTGTTAGCGTAATTGTCGCAAAAGGAGCGCGGGCATGATGGCTCAACTTGGTGAGCGGCGCGGGATTAAACATGGAATGAAGAGTGCGGCGCTGGCGCGGCGGGGTATGCTGGAGGGGACCATCAACCCAGCGAAAGGGGAGAGCATGACGGATCAGGAAACGCCCGAGCGCGCGCACGTGACGGCCGACGATATCGAGGCCGCCAACGACCTTATCGACTTTATCGAGGCATGCCCCAGCATGTTCCATACGGCGGCGACCATTATGGCCGAGCTCGACGAGGCGGGCTTTACCTACCTGTCCGAGAACGCGGCGTGGGACATCGAGCCGGGCGGGCGTTATTACACGCAGCGCAACACCTCGAGCGTTATCGCCTTTAAGGTGGGCGAGGACCTGGCTGCTACGTGGGGCGAGGACGGCGTTGCCGGTGACTATCATTTTCAGCTCACGGCGTCGCACAGCGATTCGCCGACGTTTAAGGTCAAGGCCGTGCCTGAGCTTGACGGCGCGGGCGAGACGCTGCGCCTGAACACCGAGGCATACGGCGGCATGATCGACTACACCTGGTTCGATCGCCCGCTGGCGCTCACGGGCCGCGTGTTGGTGCGCGAAGGCGACCGTATTGAGAGCCGCCTGCTTGCCACCGAGCGCGAGGTCGCTATCATTCCGAGCCTTGCCATCCATATGAATCGTGGCGTTAACGAGGGCTTTGCGCCCAACCGCGCCGTCGACCTGTGCCCGCTCATCAGCGCCGGTGATCTTAAGCAGGGCGACTTTGATGCTCTGATCGCCGACGAGTTGGACGTTGAGCCCGAGCAGATTCTGGGTCGCGATCTGTTCCTGGTCAATCGTCAAGATGCGCGCATTTGGGGCTGGGCTGACGAGTTCATCTCGACGCCCAAGCTCGACGACCTGGCCTGCGCCTATACCTCGCTGCAGGCATTTTTGGGTGCTGAGAACGCGCGCGATATCTCGGTCTTCTGCTGCTTTGATAACGAGGAGGTTGGCTCCGAGACCAAGCAGGGAGCCATGTCGACGTTCTTGGCCGATGCGCTGCGCCGCATTAACGGATCGCTGGGCTTCGATGACGAGTCGTACCATCGCGCACTTGCCGCCTCGATGCTCGTGAGCTGCGATAATGCGCATGCCGTGCATCCCAACCACGCCGAGAAGTGCGATGCCCGCAACCAGGTCGTGCTCAACGGCGGCATCGTTATCAAGGAAGCCGCCAACCAGCACTACTGCACCGATGCCTTTAGCCGCGCGGTGTTCCAGGCCATCTGCGATGACGCCGACGTGCCAACGCAGGCTTTCGCCAACAAGAGCGACATGGCCGGCGGTTCCACCCTGGGCAACCTGTCGAATATGCAGGCGAGCATGCATGCCGTGGACGTGGGCCTGCCGCAGCTGGCCATGCACTCGAGCTACGAGACCGGCGGCGTGCGCGACGTGATGTACGCTATCCGCGCCCTCACCGCCTTCTACGAGCGCAACCTAACCATCAACGGCGCCGAAAGCGTGGAACTCTAAAACCTACCAAAAAGGGACAGGTTTATTTTGGCAGGTTTTATCTGGGAAAATGCCGCAATGCCAACAGCTGGACGGAATTGTTAAGACACCGCTGGTCGAGCAAACGTCAGCGAGCGACGTCCAGAGCGAACAAGTTGGCATGAAAAAAGGCGAGGCATTGACCTTCTGGTCATGCCTCGCCTTTTGAATGACAAATTGTCGTTCTGGACGTTGCGCAGCGTCGGCCGGTCCGCCGTTCGTAAGAACGGCGGAACCTAAAGGTGCAGTGTGCCTCGGCGGCTTTTTGTGTACAGAGTACAGCTAATGCTTGTAAATGCTATACATGCTTTATGTATCTACCATAGAGTTTTATGATAGTTTTGAAGTGTTAAGGAGGGGTCATGACCACAACAGCCGCTCAGATCAACGTACGGCTCGATCCCGATCTTAAAAGGAGTGGGGACGCCGCTCTCTCTAGGGCCGGTATGACGCCGAGCCAAGCGGTGCGTGCGCTCTGGCAACTTGCGGCATCTCTGGCTGATCGGCCCGGCGCGCTCGAGGATATCCTGCTGCCCAGTCGTGCCCGGGCGGAACAGCGCGAGCGCGAAAAGGCCGCCAAACGTAAGCTCGAGCTCATGGATCAGGGGTCGAAGCTGTTCGCTGCCGCTTGCCGTGAGTCGGGAATCGATATGGTCAAGGCTCAGCCATCGGACGACGAAGAGCTCAAACGGAATGCCTATGCGGATCGCTATGGCGAGGAGATGAACTGGCTCTATGAGTGAGGCTCCAAAGCGCATCTTGGTTGACACCAATGTCTGGCTTGATTATTTCATCCCTTCACGACGCGGTCGTTCGGCGGCAATTGAGTTTTTGCGTGATGCGTGTACGGCTCAGGCTGAGCTGATGTATGCGGCGACATCGTCCAAAGACCTGTTCAATTTGATTTCGAGCGAACATAAGGCGTGGTATCGGCGAGAGCACGGTTCGCTGTCTCAAGATGCCGCTTCGGCGGCGACATCACTCGCATGGGATTGTCTTGATGTGTTGTCGCAACTTGCTACGCCCGTGCCCTGCGATCTGAGCGACATATGGATGGCGAACAGGCAGCGTGAGCTCCATAGCGATTACGAAGACGATTTAATCATCGCAGCAGCGATGCGCGCAAAGACAGACCTTCTGGTCACCAACGATGTCAAGCTCTGCTCGCATGCACCAGTCGCCGCAATGAGCGTAGAAGACGCAAAGAATTACTTGGCAACGCTCTAGCAATTTGAAGACCCCACAGGTCGAACAAAAGTCAGCGAGAGCCCGCCAGAGCGAGCAAGGTGACGTGAAAGAGGAAGGCATAGGCCTTTTGGCCATGCCCGACGATTGAACGTCAGATTGCCGCTCTGGCGGGCTCGCAGTGTCGAGGGGTTCCGGCGTTTGGCAAAACGCCGGAACAATCTAGTCTCCGCTCGACTTGCCAAAAAGGGGCAGGTTTATTTTGGCAGGTT
>DAWCEJ010000338.1:0-5449 GCA_052274955.1 Collinsella sp. | reverse complement strand
TGAACCTGTTCACCGGCACCGTGATGGATAACATCCGCTACGGCAACCTAGACGCCACCGACGAGGAGTGCATCGCGGCGGCAAAGCTCGCCGGCGCGGACGACTTTATCACCCGCCTGCCCGACGGCTACGACACGATGCTCACCGGCAACGGCGCCCAGCTGTCGCAGGGCCAGCGCCAGCTGATCTCGATTGCGCGCGCCGCCGTCGCCGATCCGCCGGCGATGATTCTGGACGAGGCCACATCGAGCATTGACACCCGCACCGAGGCTATCGTGCAAGCGGGCATGGACAAGCTCATGGAGGGCCGCACGACGTTTGTCATCGCGCACCGCCTGTCCACTGTGCGCAACTCCGATGCGATCATCTGCCTGGACCACGGCCGCATCATCGAGCGCGGCAACCACGATGAGCTGATCGCCAAGCGCGGCTACTACTACCAGCTCTACACCGGAGCGTTTGAGCTGGAGTAGGACCGGTTACTGACGGAGGGCGCCCCGGGGGCGGCGGGGTATTTCCTCCGTGCTCAAACATTCTCGCTTCGCTGCGAAACTGCGCGCGGAGGAAATACCCCGCCCGCCCCCGGGGCGCCCTCCTGCGCGCGATCAGCCCGTCATTTAAAACGGAATAAAAGTTTGCGAGGCCCTGACCGTTTGGCCAGGGCCTCGTTTTGTGTGACAAAGGGACTGTCCCTTTGTCACATCAGAGGAGTTGGGCCATGGCGTTGACGAATTTTTGGACTTGAAGGGTGGGCTCAAGCGGGTAGTGCAGAAAGACCGGCACCTCGCGGCCGCAGAGGAATGGTACGCCCACAAAGGCCGGGTGCACCCCCGACCACGCGCCGCAGGTGAGCACCGCGTCGCCCTTTTCCTCCGCCTCGTTAAAGAGCGCAAAGTCAAAGCTGTCCACGTCGATCACGTCCACGCCGCCGTCGGCCAACAGGTCGATGCGCAGGCTGTCCATGGCATCGTTGCCGTGACGGAGCACGCGCAGGCGCATGCCCTCTAAGTCGGCGACCGTGATGCGCGTCTTGCGCGCCAGCGGGCTCGTGCGCGGCAGGTCGATATAAAACGGCACGTTGACGATGCGGAGCTTTTGGCAGGTGTCGCCCCAGCGCGGAGTCGAAAAACTCGACTGCACCACATCGACCTCGCGGCCCAAGCTGCGCATGACGGTCTCGCGCTCGTCGTAGAGGTCGCTTACCGGCACGATCTCAAATCGCAGCGACGGCTCCAGATCGTGGATGCCCGTCCACATCGACAGCGTTTGGCGCCCCGGGCACATCATCGACACGCCCAGGCGCACGGCACCGCCGTCACCCGCCGCACGTCGAGCACGGCGCAGGGCGTCCTCGGACTGGCGCATGATCGAGCGTGCGTCGTCCACCAGCAGAGCACCCGCCGGCGTCACCTTGACGCCCGAGTGCGAGCGTTCGAACAGCGTAATACCGAACTCCGCCTCGAAGCCCGATACCTGCTTGACGAGCGCCGGAGTCGACACGCGCAATTTTGCCGCCGCACGCGAGAAGCTTCCCAGCTCCGCGGCGGCCGATATGGCCTCAAGTCGTCGATCGTACACGTCAATCTCCCGTTTTCGCACCCGTGACCGCATGGTGCCACAGGGGGTTGTTTTCGCAGGTCACGCGCTCAATTGAGAATAGCCTGCATCGCACAGTATAAACCTACAGTTAACGCCATTCTAACAAATATGCAATTCACCTGCGCAAATGCAAAGCATACGATAACCAGCGGAAACCACGTGGGTCGGTTAATGGGAGCGGCCCACCGGGAGGCACAAGAAGGGAAGTTCCTATGAGCAATTGGCTTAAGCTCGAGGGCGATGTCTGCGCCGTGACTGGCGCGCTCGGCGGTATGGGCGCCGAGATTTGCCGCGAGTTCGCCCGCAATGGCGCCAACGTCGTCATGCTCGACCTGGACGAGGAGAAGGTCAAGGCAGCAGCCGCCGACCTAGCTGCCGAGTTTGGCATCCACGCCGAGGGCTACAAGATGAACGCCACCGACGAGGCCGAGGTTCAGGCCGCCGTCGATGCCACCATCGCCAACTTCGGCCGCGTCGACGTCCTCGTCAACACCGCCGGTATCCTGCGCTTCGCCGCCATGGAGGACCTGCCGCTGAGCGACTGGGAGCAGGTGCTCAACGTCAACCTCACCGGCTACTTCATCACCTCGCAGCGCTTTGGTCGCGAGATGATCAAGGCCGGCCAGGGTCGCCTGGTGCACATCTCGACCGTCGCCAGCCACTCCCCCGAGACGTTCTCGGGCGTGTACAGCTCCACCAAGGCCGGCGTCAACATGATGTCCAAGATGCTCGCCGCCGAGTGGGGCCCCTACGGCGTCCGCTCCAACTGCGTCGAGCCTTGCTTCGTTAAGACCCCGATGTCGGCCAACTTCTACGCCGACCCCGAGGTCGAGAAGAGCCGCAGCCGCCTGATCGCCACGCGCCGCATCGGCGAGGTCAGCGATATCGCCAACGCCGTCATGTTCCTGGCGTCCAAGCGCTCGGACTTTACCACCGGCGACGCCATCAAGGTCGACGGCGGCTTCTCCAACATGATGGGCGACCTCACCGCCAAGCCCGGCGGCCGTCGCGCATACGCCGACAACTACCTTAAGAACAAGGGTGTCGAGCTCTGGTCCGATGAGTCCGGCGTCGCCAAGCCGACCGACCAGTAAACCAACCCGACAGGGAGGACCCGCGGACACGCCTGTTCCTCCCCCGTATCGATTAGAAAGAGTCCAATGGCTTCCACCAACTCCAACAAGGGTCGCGCCGTCGTGCTTTCCGCCGCGTGCGTCACCATGTTCTTCATCAGCTCCATCGCGCTGTATTCCGTCGTGAGCAAGAACCTGCTCGCCGTCTACCCCGAGTGGTCCAGCGCTCTTACCTGGGCCTTCCCGGTCTTTCAGACCATCATGGCTGTGACGGGCATCTTCGCCGGCCGTATCTCCGATAAGATCGGCCCGCGCAACGTCGTAATCGCCGCCGCCGTGTGCTACGGCCTGGGCTGGTTCATGTCCGGCACCGTCACCGAGCCGTGGCAGTTCTACCTGTGGTTCTCGCTCGTCGCCGCCATCGGCAACGGCCTGGGCTACAACCCGGCGCTCACCACGGGTCAAAAGTGGTTCATCGACAAGAAGGGTCTCGCCTCCGGCATCACCCTGGCCGCTTCGACCGCCGGTCCCGCCGTACTGTCCCCAGTGCTCGCCTCGCTGCTCATCCCGAGCCTGGGTATCTTTGGCGCCCTTAAGGCGCTCGGCGTCATCTTCTTTGTGATGATCGCCGCCTCCGCCCTGTTCCTGAAGGCCCCCGAGGCCGGTTGGCTGCCCGAGGGCTTCGAGGCCCCCAAGGGCGGCGCGCACGCCGGCACCTTCGGCGACCTCACCCCGGGCGAGATGGTCAAGACCCCGCGCTTCTGGGTCCTCATCATCACCTTCGCCTTTGCCGCCACCGCCGGTACTCTGCTCGTGGGCAAGGTTGCCTCCATCGCCGCCGTCCAGCTCTTCGCCGATCCCACGAGCGCCGCGGCCGTCGCGCTCGGCGGTGTGGTGGTCTCCGTCAACACCTGCGCCAACCTGGTCGGCCGCCTGTCCTTTGGCCAGATCATCGACAAGCTCGGCGCCTATAAGTCGCTGCTCATCAGCCTTGTCGTCACCATCGTCGCACTCGTCATCATGTCGATGAGCTTTACGCAGGCCATGTTCTTTGTGGCGCTCGCCCTGCTCGGCTTTAGCTTTGGCGCCCTGCTCGTCATCTACCCGCCGCTCACCGGTGGCGCCTTTGGTACCAGCAACATCGGCGTCAACTACGGCATCATGTTTTTGGGTTATGCCGCTTCCACCTGGATCAGCCAGCCCATCACCGCCGTGCTGTATCACGCCGAGGCCGGCAGCGCCGCCTACCAGCAGTCCTTCTACGGCGCCATTGTGATCGCCGCCATCGCCGTCGTGCCCACCGTCTACATGATGGTCTCCGACAGCAAGAAGAAGTCCGCCTAGTTTTACCGATGCGACAAAGGGACAGTCCCTTTGTCGCATTCCACCGGTCACCAGTATTAAGGAGTCGAAATGTCTGAGCTCAACCCCGTCCGCATTGCCGTTATCGGCGCCGGCGCCATGGGCCGCAACCACATCCGCTTTGTCACCGAGGAGCCCGAGGCCGAGCTCGTCGCCATCGCCGACGCCTTTGAGGGCGCCCGCGCCACGGCAGAGGCCGCCGGCGTGCCGTTTTACACCGATCCCGCCCAGATGATGGACGAGGTCAAGCCCGACGCCGTCATCATCGCCACGCCCAACGACCTGCACCTGGGCGTTGCCCGCGAGGCTGTGAAGCGCAACATCGTGCCGCTGGTCGAAAAGCCGATCTCCAACGACCTGGAGGATGCCCAGGCCTTTGCCGCCGAGGCCGAGACCGCCGGCGTGCCCGTGCTCGTGGGTCAGCACCGTCGCCACAACCCCTTCGTCAACAAGGCCAAGGAGATCATCGAGTCCGGCGAGCTGGGCAAGCTCACCGTGTCGAGCTTCCACTACATGATCTATAAGAACGACGAGTACTTCGACGTCGAGTGGCGCCGCAAGAAGGGTGCCGGCCCGATCCTGGTCAACCTGGTGCACGACGTCGACCTGCTCCGTTACCTGCTGGGCGAGCCCGTTGCCGTCCAGGGCATGCAGTCCAGCGCCGCCCGCGGTTTTGAGACCGAGGACTCCGCCGTGGTCAACGTCCGTTTTGCCGATGGCGCGCTTGCGAGCATGACCATCTCCGACGCCACCGCCAGCCCCTGGAACTGGGAGGCCACCGCTCGCGAGGACCCGCAGTACCGTCCCTTCGACGCCGACGCCTACTTTATCGGCGGCACTAAGGGCGCCCTTTCGCTGCCCCGCCTGCACCAATTCTCCTACGACGGCGCCTCCAACTGGCACAAGCCGCTGCAGATGGAGATCCCGGCCGTGGACCCGGCACTGCCGCACAAGATGCAGCTCAAGCACTTTGTGAAGGTCGTCCGCCGCGAGGTCGAGCCCGTCGTGACCCCCGCCGATAACGTCAAGACGCTCACGCTTCTCAACGCCATCAAGGAGGCCGCCGAGACCGGCCAGCTCGTCGAGCTGTAATGCCTTAAGAGCGGCCGCGGCAGAAGCCCCATGCCGAGCCCCTCGGTCCGCCACCAATAAGCCCCTCTTCTTTGCCCCGCGAGCAGCCTCCTGCCCGCGGGGCATTTTGCTACCTTGCCGACGATTTTTCTGGGGCGGGGGCTATTTTGTACCTCGGCTTGATTCGTTTGCCACGAAATGCGCCCATCTACTACATTTAACCGATTACCCTCAACTATGCCAAATTTCGCGAAGTAAAAACCGACGCTCCTATAAGTTGTCAAGAGGCAGTTTGCGGGAGCGTTCTCTCCAATTCGCACAGGAGCTCGTAATACCTCCTCTCC
>DAWCEJ010000337.1:0-5657 GCA_052274955.1 Collinsella sp. | reverse complement strand
TTGAGGCCAGGTCCTCGCAGAAGTCGAGGTCGCTGTCATAGCAAAACTCAGAGATGTCCATCATCACGTAGTAGGCGCCCTGCGGCACGTTGTGCGTGAGGCCGATGCTGTCGAGTCCCTGACAGAATAGGTCGCGCTTGGCGGTGTAGAGGTCGAGGACCTCCTGGTAATAACTGTCGTCGAAGTTGAGGGCGGTGACGACGGCCTCTTGCAGGGGAGCGGCGGCGCCTACGGTGAGGAAGTCGTGGACCTTTTTGATGCGCTCGGTGATTTCGGCGGGAGCGATGGTGTAGCCTAGGCGCCAGCCGGTGATGGAGTAGGTCTTGGACAGCGAGCTGCAGCTGATGGTTCGATCGAACATGCCGGGCAGCGTGGCCATATAGACGTGCTTGTGGGGCGCGTAGACGATGTGCTCGTATACCTCGTCGGTGATGCAGTAGGCGTCGTACTTCTTGCACAGGTCGGCGATAAAGGTGAGCTCCTCGCGGGTAAAGACCTTGCCGCAGGGGTTGGACGGGTTGCACAGAACGATCGCCTTGGGATCGTTGTCGCGGAAGGCCGCCTCCAGGACCTCACGGTCAAAGTCAAAGGTGGGCGGGTTGAGCGGCACGTAGATGGGCTCGGCACCCGAAAGGATTGTGTCGGCGCCGTAGTTCTCGTAGAACGGCGAGAAAATGACCACTTTGTCGCCGGGGTTCGTGACCGTCATCATGGCGGCCATCATGGCCTCGGTGGAGCCGCAGGTGACTACGATATTTTCGTTGGGGTTGATCGGCATGCCCATAAAGTGCTCCTGCTTGGCGGCAAGCGCCTCACGCATGGCCTGGGAGCCCCAGGTGATGGAGTACTGGTGATAGAGCGGCTTGGGGTCGCTGGCGATGGCGCTCAGGCTGTTGAGCAGCTGCGCCGGAGGATCGAAATCGGGGAAGCCCTGCGACAGGTTGACGGCACCATACTTGTTGGAGATGCGCGTCATGCGGCGGATGACCGAATCGGTAAACGCCGCCGTGCGGTTGGAGAGTTCTTTCATGCCTATCCTTTCGAGCATTGGGTGGAGCAAGTTTACTCCTATGGAACCGGTGGGATTTGCTCGAAACGGCCTCGAAAAACTCTTTTCAAAATTCTTGAAAATTGGGGCTTGCATCGCGTGGCGTTCCTTGCAATAATAGTCGAGCGCGAAGCGCACAGGACACGGTGGGTGTAGCTCAGTTGGCTAGAGCGACGGGTTGTGGTCCCGTAGGTCGAGGGTTCGAGTCCCTTTACCCACCCCAGTTCTTGCTTCGTGTTGATATCGGGTCGTTAGCTCAGTTGGTAGAGCAGGGGACTCTTAATCCCAAGGTCCAGGGTTCGACCCCCTGACGGCCCACCAAAGCATGTTAAGACGGTCAGCGAAAGTTGGCCGTCTTTTTTGTTAACCTCGCATGGGGTCGAACCCGTCGGGGCGCGGAGCTGAGGAAATGCGTGAGCATTTACCAGCGCAGCGCGCAAGGCGCCTTGGCGCCGCAGCGGCCGCCTGCGCAGCAGGCGGACCCCCTGACGGCCCACCAAAGCATGTTAAAGCGGCTGGCTTAGGCTGGTCGCTTTTTGTTAACCTCGCATGTGGTCGAACCCGAAAGGGCGCGGCCGCTTTCACAGATCGAGTCTACCCTGGGGGTCGGTGAATCCGTCTGTACCCTCCTTGAGCTTTTTCTCGTCTGCTTTCACGCGACGTTCGAGCTTCTTTGTATCTTCGGCAGGCGGTAGGTTCTCGGGTACAATTCCGCGGTCGATGAGGCTGCCACGCACGCTTGTGTTGTTCTCGACGTGCTCTTGCTTGATCTGGTCCAGACCGTACAGGTCGTGTTCCTCGGCGTTGAAGGCCGTCATCGAGTTCGTAAGGTCCTTTGCTTTGATGAGAACATCGGCTAGCCTGTCCGCCAATGCCGAGCTCTTGGATACGCCGAGCTGTTGTTTCATTTCCGCCGTGCTTCTGCCGCCGAATAACGCTTCATCGCCCTTCGACTTGATGATCGCGAATCCTTTGGAGTCCACGCCGCGTTTGAACGCAATACCCGAGAGCTGTTTCTCTGAATCAGATAGCGAGTGGCGCGCCTGCAAGCGCTGAATCTCTGCGAAGCGCTGCTCTATGAGCTCTTGGCGGCGCGTCTGCACGGCGAAGTACGCCTGTGCGAGCGCGATTTCTTGCTTGTTTGAATCTCCGTTCTGGGCGATTAAATAGCATGCATAGCGCGTAAGTTTGTAGTCTTTAACCGCGCGAGCGGCGACACCGGCAGTTACCATTTTCGTGGTGTCACGAAAATGGGAATCAACTGGAGTTTTGTTTGTTTCGCACGAGACTTTTGCCCTCTTAACAACTTCGGCAAAGTTCTCCCATCGAGTGTACCCCATGGGTTCCATTAAATCGCGTGCGAGCCAATACTCAACGCCGTCTTCTACATTGGCGTAGCTATCAAGTTCGACACGCCACTTCTCGATATCTCTACTGTCCATATCTCCTCCTCGCTGGCCTATTGTCTATGCGGGCTTTGCCCGCTCCGTATTCAGAATAAGGATACGCTGCCGTACGGACACGAATGGGCCCCGTGCCACTTCGAGCTCACGGGGCCCATAGATATCGATTAGTTGTGTTCTGCTTTAGATGGGTGTTCGAATTAGTCTGCTCGATAGTGCGATCCGAGACTTTCGGTTCGCTTACGCATGGCTTTGATCATTTCCTGTGCTAGTTGAATCTGCGATTGCAGGCGGGCGAGGGCTGCGACTTCGCTGTCCTGGGCTTTCTGTGTGCTCAAGGTCGTTGCCTCCGTCTTCAAGCCCTCAAGCTCGTGTAGTGCCTCGGATAGGCCTGTTTCGGTCCTGTTGATCATGCAATAGGTGCTCATCGTGTGCCTTAGGCTGTGTGTCAGGCGTTCGGCATCTGTTGCGGCTATGCCGTACTGGGGGAGGGCGATATCCGCCTTCAGGGCTGTCTCGGGCTCTTTCTGTGCTGCTTGGGCTGCCGATGCGCCCGCGATGCGCCCGAACACGATGCCGTTGGCGCTTGACAAGCCACCAATGCGGTCGGCGCCGTGCATGCCGCCTGTCGCCTCACCGCAAGCGTAGAGGCCCTCAACGCCCGTTTGCGCGGTCTTATCGATCTTGATGCCGCCGTTAGCGGCGTGGGCATACATCGCAACGCGCATCTCGTCAGTCGGGGCGATGCCGTGCTCGTCTTGCAGCCAGGTGGCAAAGGTCTGCACAAACTCTGGGACATCCTCGCGGGGAAAGTCGTAGTGGAGTGCCAGGCCTTCGACACCTGCCTGATCGATGACGAGATCGATAGCGCGGGAGGCCAAGCGTGACGTGAAGGGACCATATCCAGAGCGCTGCTCGAGCAGGTCGTCCAGCTTGTCGTCGGCAATATCTACCGGCTGGTCTACATGTACGTAGCGCCAGGTTTTCTCGTTGAAGACCAGGTTGCGCTTGGGCTCGATGAAGCCGGGCATCATCTGCATGAACTCTATATTAGTAAGTGTTGCGCCGTGCGCCAGCGCGATGGCCTGCGAGGAGCTGAGCACATCAGCCGACGTAAGGCTGCGCTCGAACAGGCCGCCTGTGCCACCGGTTGCGATGATCGTGGCCTTGGCAGCAAAGGGCACGATTCGATTTTCGGTGAGGTCGTAGAGCATGGTTCCGGTTATTCTGCCGTTCGTGTCCTCAACAAGGTCGATAAGCTCATGGCGGGGGAGCAGGCGAATGCCGAGCGACTCGATCCGGGTCGTCAGAGCGTCCTCAAGGGGCTTGCGGGTGAGGCCGCGCCACATGCGCGTCTTGTGGTCAAAGCAGGGGATAAATTGCTTTTGCTGAGCGCTTTCAGCGCTTTGCGGACGCTGGAGCTCAACACCCAGGTCTTGCTCGAGCCATTCAATTGCCTGGGGAATGCTGTGGACAAACGTCTGGACAAGATCGGGGTCGGCGACGCCGCCACCAACGGTCTGGATGGTATCGATAAGGTCTTGTTCGTCGTCTTCGTTAACGGGTCCGATAAGCCCCAAGCCCCAGGTTCCGGGGAAGAAGCTTGATCCACTCATGGTCTTGCCGGCGCTTGCCACAGTGACGGTCACGCCCGCGCGCGCCGCTTCGATGGCGGCGCAAAGGCCCGCAATGCCAGATCCAATTACCAGTACATCAGTCGATTCCATCGGATTCCTTTCTCGTCCGGCGCATTGTCGCACGGGTGATCGGCAATGGGGCCGCAAAGACTCGGCAAATCGGTAAAGGGCACATATGGCAGGTGGGCGTCATGGGCGTTCTGATGCTCCATCTCATCACATCTCGTATATCGCCCCAACTGATATATCGGCATTAGCTACCCTGCGACAGTGCAAACAAAAAGAGCCGCCACCTTAAAAGGTAGCGGCTCTAAAGCTCAACTATATGAGCATCGCGCGGGCGCGATTAGGCCTTGAGGGCCTCCTCGACGGCGACAGCGCAAGCGACGGTGGCACCGACCATGGGGTTGTTGCCCATGCCGATGAGACCCATCATGTCGACGTGCGCAGGCACGGAGGAAGAACCAGCGAACTGGGCGTCGGAGTGCATACGGCCCATGGTGTCGGTCATGCCGTAAGAGGCGGGGCCGGCGCCCATGTTGTCCGGGTGCAGGGTACGGCCAGTGCCGCCACCAGAAGCGACGGAGAAGTACTTCTTGCCAGCCTCGAGGCGCTCCTTCTTGTAGGTGCCAGCGACGGGGTGCTGGAAGCGCGTGGGGTTGGTGGAGTTACCGGTGATCGAGATGTCGACGTTCTCGTGCCACATGATGGCAACGCCCTCGCGGACGTCGTCGGAGCCGTAGCAGTTAACGGCAGCGCGGGGACCATCGGAGTAGGGGATGGTCTCGACGACCTTGAGCTCGCCCGTGTAGTAGTCGAACTGGGTCTTCACGTAGGTGAAGCCGTTGATGCGGGCGATGATCTGAGCAGCGTCCTTGCCCAGACCGTTGAGGATGACGCGCAGCGGCTTCTTGCGAGCCTTGTTGGCGTTCAGAGCCAGGCCGATAGCACCCTCAGCGGCAGCGAAGGACTCGTGGCCAGCCAGGAAGGCGAAGCACTCGGTGTCGTCGGAGAGCAGCATAGCGCCCAGGTTGCCGTGGCCCAGACCGACCTTGCGGTCCTCGGCGACGGAGCCGGGAACGGTGAAGGCCTGGATGCCCTCGCCGATGATGGCGGCAGCCTCAGAAGCGGTCTTGGCGCCACGCTTGACAGCGAGAGCGCAACCGAGGGTGTAGGCCCACTCGGCGTTCTGGAAGGCGATGGACTGGGTGTTGTTGACGATCTCACGCGGGTTGAAGCCCTTGTCGGTGCAGATCTGCAGAGCTTCCTCGAGGGAGGCGATGCCGTTGTCGGCGAGGCACTTGTTGATCTTGTCAGCGCGGCGCTCGTAACCTTCGAACGTAACAGTCATAGTTATTTCCCTCCCTTTCTACTCGTGAACCGGGAACACGCTGGCGACGGAGTGAGTCTCCTCGTCGGTGCGCGGGTCGATGTACTTGGCAGCGTTCTCCCACTGACCATAGTGGCCCATAGCGCCAGCGATGGCCGCCTCGGGGGTCTTGCCGGCCTTGACGGCGGCGGTGAACTTGCCGAGGTTCAGGAACTCGAATGCGATGATCTCGTTCTTGT
>DAWCEJ010000336.1:0-7189 GCA_052274955.1 Collinsella sp. | reverse complement strand
TGGAGGCCAAGATCAACAGCGATTCGGATTTGACTCTTGTTCGTAACGGCATGCACGACGTGATTTACACGGCATCGACGTCCCTGGCGGCTCACTTTGGCACCCTGACGCCGCAGGTGTACGGCAAGTCGGGCACGGGCGAGAAAAGCGGCGAGGACGAATACGCGTGGTTCTGCGCCTATGCACCGGCCGATGATCCCAAGTATGTCATCGCTACTGTCCTGGAGCAGGGCGGCGGTGGTTCGGATACCGCGATGCATGTCGTGCGCGACGTGCTCGGCGTGATTTATGACGAGCCCGATACCTCTTCGGCCTCGGGCGATTCTTCGGTTCGATAGGAGGTTGCGATGGATTTTTCTCCGGCGGATCTGTTCCGTTCAACCAAGACCGGCTCTCGCAGCAGCCTGGACCGCGTCAACAAGCAACTTTCGGCCTCGCGCGGTACGTTTCGCCAAAAGGTGCATATCGGTGTGCTGCTGGCTACCGTCGCGCTCGTTGCCTATGGCGCCATCATTATTTGGTCGGCGTCACAGTTTAAGGCCGACGCCTCATTCTCGCGCCACCTGCTGGGCATTGGCATTGGCGCGGTGCTTGCGGTGCTCGTCTGGCGTACCGATCTGCGCGGTATTTCCAATTTTTCGACGGCGTTGCTCGTCATCGACCTGATCGTGATCTTCTCGCCCAAGATTCCGGGTCTGTCCTATACGGGCGGTCTGGGCATGACGGGCTGGATCAAGATTCCCGGTATCGGCTTGACATTCCAGCCGGTCGAGCTTGCCAAGCTCATCACCATCTTCTTTATCGCCACGCTTGGCTCGCAGTATAACGGCCGCATCGATACCGTTCGCGACTACGTCAAGCTCTGCGGCATGCTGTCCATCCCGTTTTTGGCCGTCGTTGCCATGGGCGACCTGGGCTCGGGCCTGGTCGTGCTGGTCTCGGGCGCCATCGTCATCTGCATGAGCGGTGCGCGCCGCGAATGGGTGCTGTCGACCCTGGCCCTGCTTGTGGGCCTGGTGGCCCTCGTCCTGGCGCTCGATTCGGTCTTTGATTCGTTGCTCGGCCACGATGTGCTCATCAAGCAGTATCAGATGAACCGCCTGACGGTCTTTATCGACCCCGATAATGCCGATTCGGACGATGCCTACAACCTGCAGCAGTCGCTTATCGCCGTTGGCTCGGGCGGCTTCTTTGGTAAGGGTTTGGGCCATGCGACGCAGTCGGCCGGCGGCTTTCTGCCTGAGTTCCACACCGACTTTGTCTTCGCCTTCCTATCCGAGACCTTTGGCTTTTGCGGTTCCTTTTTGCTCCTGTGCCTCTACGTGCTGCTGATCTTTTCGACGATTCGCGTCGCCTTTAAGTGTGAGTCGCTGTTCTTGCGTCTTTCGTGTGTGGGCATCGTCGGCATGTGGGCGTTCCAGACCTTCGAAAACATCGGCATGTGCATCGGCATGATGCCGATTACCGGTATTCCGCTACCGTTTATTAGCTTCGGTTCGTCTTCGATGATGATTCAGCTGCTGACGGTGGGTATCGTACAATCCATATGGCGGCATCGTTCGGGCGCCGCGTAACCGCTGGAGGGGTTTGCTATGAAAATTCCCGTAGATAAGCTGACCCGCGCTTTTAAGATGGGCGCGTCCGTTAAGAAGGATTCCGATACGCCGGTGCGCGTCTCGGTCTATCTGGATTCGTCCGCCTCGCGCTTTCTTGCCGAGACGGTGCGTGACGCCTTTGTGCCGCAGACGACCTCGGGTATTGTGCGCGTCGAGCGTCTGGGGGAGGAGCGAATTGCTCCAAAGACCGATACCGATGTGGTGCTGGTGCTCTCGTGTGGTTCCGACCGCTTGGAGAGTGCCGTGCAGGAGCTCGTGATCGCCGGCGCGCCCGTGTGCGTGCTTGCCGAGTCTGCTGTGGAGGTGCCGTTTATCGAGGAGTCCACGCCCATGCTCGGCGTGGTAGCGGCAACCGATAAGACGTATCTGCTCGAGACGCTTGCCCGCTGGATTCTCGATCGCACCGACAAGGAAACGGCTTTTGCGGCGAACTTTGCCTTCATGCGCATCGCGGCGGCCAATCGTATCATCACCTCGTGCGCGCTCACCAATATGGCGACCGGTGCGCTGGTGTTTTTGCCGGGCGCCGATTATCCCGTTATGGCGCTGGCGCAGGTGGGCATGCTCTTTGAGCTCGCTGCCGTCTTTGGACGCGGTATTAAGCCCGAGCGCGGCTACGAGGTCGCGGGCGTGCTTGCCGGCGGTCTTGTGATCCGCGCGGTCACCCGCGCGCTCGTCAAGCAGACGCCGCATATTGGGTTTGCCGTCAAGGCGCTCACTGCTGCCGCGGGCACCTATGGCATGGGCCGTGCGCTCGTTTCGCTCTACGAGCGCGATGTCGACTACAGCCGTGCCAACGAGGTGGTCACTGCCACGTTCTCCCGCGTTCGCGATCTGGTGACCACGGTCGCGGGCGCTACCCGTCCTATGGCGTCCTATCAGGACGCATCAGATCTCGCTGCTTAGGGGTTTTCCGTTGCGCGTTGCATACCAAGACTGTTTTCATTTAATTGAGCCGTTGCTCGCCAAGGTCGAGAAGCCGAGTCGCTATATCGATCACGAGTGGGGCACGCTTTCCAAGGCCGATGCCGACTACCGTTGCTGCCTGATCTATCCGGATGTGTACGAGGTCGGTCTGCCCAACCAGGGTATCGCCATCCTCTACAACACCCTTAACCAGGCCGAGGGCATCTCCTGCGAGCGTGGCTATGTGCCGTGGCCCGATATGGGTGACGCCATGCGCGAGGCGGGCATTCCGCTGCTCTCGCTTGAGGGTGCAGCGCCGGTCGCTTCGTTTGATATCGTCGGTCTGCATGTGCCGCACGAGATGGCGGTGACGAACTTCCTCGAGGCACTCGACCTCGCTGGCATTCCACTGTTGGCGGCCGACCGAGGCGAAGACGACCCTATCATCATCGCCGGCGGCCCCTCGGTGTACAACCCCGAGCCGTACGCGGCCTTCTTCGATGCCATCCTCATCGGTGAGGGCGAGGAATCGCTGCTCGAGACCTGCCAGCTGCATCGCCGTCTGCGTGACGAAGGGGTCCCGCGCGCGCAGATTGTCGAGCAGCTTGCATCCATTGCCGGCAACTACGTGCCATCGCTCTATGAGGTTCGTCACGACGAGCCCTGCTCGCCGCATGGCTACACCGTGCCGCGTGAAGGCAAGGATGCGCCGACCGTGGTCTACAAGCGCGTCGTCGAGGATTTCGGCGCCACGAATCCGCTGTCGCAGTCGTGCGTGCCCTATGCGCAGCTGGTTCACGACCGCCTGTCTATCGAGATCCTGCGCGGCTGCGCCCGCGGCTGTCGTTTTTGCCAGGCCGGCATGACGTATCGTCCGGTGCGCGAGCGCTCGGCCGACCAAATCGTCTCGTCGGTGATTCAGGGTCTGGAAAAGACCGGCTATGACGAGGTGTCGCTGACCTCGCTCTCCACGACCGACCACTCCTGCATTCGCGACGTGCTCGGCAGGCTCAACCGTCGCCTGGAGGATACGGGTATTCGCGTGTCTATTCCGTCGCAGCGCCTGGATTCGTTTGGCGTGGATATGGCCGAGTCGGTTGCCGGCGAAAAGAAGGGCGGCCTGACGTTCGCGCCCGAGGCCGGCAGCCAGCGCATGCGCGACATCATTAACAAGAACGTGACCGAGGAGGACCTGGACCGTGCGGCCAAGGCCGCCTTCGAGGCCGGCTGGAACCGCATGAAGCTCTACTTTATGATGGGCCTTCCCGGCGAGCGCGACGAGGACATCGTGGCCATCGCCAATCTGGCCGATCACGTGCTGGAACTCGGTCGTTCCGTGGTGCCCAAGGCTCGTCGCGGCTCGATCTCGGTGTCGATCTCGGTTTCGGTCTTTATCCCTAAGGCTGCCACGCCGTTCCAGTGGTGCCCGCAGCTCGACTACGACGACGTCAAGCGTCGCCAGAAGCTGCTCATCACGAGCGTTCGCAACCGTGCCGTCCGCGTTCATTACCACGATGCCGAGACCTCGCTCATCGAGGCCGCACTGTCCCGCGCCGGTCGTGACATGACGCCCGTCATCATCGACGCTTGGCGCTCGGGCTCTCGCTTTGACGCCTGGGTAGAGCATTTCTCGCTCGATAACTGGAAGGAAGCTGCTACCAAAAACGGCATCGACCTCAATGAGCTCGTGCACCTGCCCTACGAGTTGGATTGGCGCCTGCCGTGGGAGCATGTGAGCCCTGGCTGTACGCGCGGCTTCCTCGAGCGCGAGTACCGTCGCTCGCTCGAGGGCGTCACGACTCCCGACTGCACCCGCACGTCGTGCACCGGCTGCGGGATCTGCCCCACGCTCCACGCCAAGAATGTATTGATGGGTGATCGCGCATGAGTGAGCGCCTGACCGACAACCCCTCGCTCTTTAGACTTCGTGTTCGCTATGGCAAGCGCGATCGCCTTAAGTACCTGGGCCATCTCGAAGTGATCCATACCATTGAGCGCATCGTGCGCCGTGCGGGACTTCCCTATGCCGTCACGCAGGGCTTTTCTCCGCACATGCGCGTGGGCTTCTCTTCGGCGCTACCGGTGGGTACGTCGTCGACCTGCGAGTGGTATGACCTGTTTATGACCGAGTTCGTGGCGCTCGACGAGGCGTTTGGACGCCTGGCTGCGGCGTCTCCGGCCGATCTGGCGCCCATCGAGGCGGCGTACATCGACGTGCGCACGCCGGCGTTGACGGCGCAGCTCACGCGCCTGTCGTATCGCATCGACCTGCACTTGGATCCCGAGGCGCCCGTAAGCGCCGACGAGGTGCGTCGTGCGCTCGACACGCTGCGCGCGGGCAATGGCATCGACTACGCGCGCGGCAAAAAGAGCAAGCGCTTGGATTTGGATCACACGCTCGTTGGCTATGAGCTCACGGCGGGGGAGCGCCCGGACCATTTGGTTCTCATGCTCGACACCCATGCCGACAACGAGGGCTCTATGCGTCCGGAAATTTTGCTTTCTGCTGCTGATGTTTTGTTGCAGGGCTTGACCCCGGGCGTGGATGCACCTATTGTTTCCACCGGTATGCAAGACCTCGTGACCATCTGCTCCTACGATGTCGAGCGTCAGAATCAAGCATGCGAGGACGACGAGGGCCGACTCGTCAGCCCCATACCTGTGCGAACTTGTGGATTTGCTCCACATACTCGTTGACGGGGGTATTTTCGCCTGCTACTATATTCGGCTGTTGCACTAACTGATGCATGAAGGGCAAGTAAACATGTACGCAATCGTTAACACGGGCGGCAAGCAGTACAAGGTCGCCACCGACGATGTCATCACCGTCGAGAAGATCGAGGGCAATGAGGGCGACAAGGTCACCCTGCCGGTTATCTTCCTCAACGATGGTAAGAAGATCGTCACCGATCCCGACAAGCTGGCCAAGGCCAAGGTTACCGCTCAGATCGTTGAGCAGTTCAAGGGCGAGAAGCAGCTGGTCTTCAAGTTCCACAAGCGTAAGCGCTATCGTCGTCTGAAGGGTCACCGTCAGCAGCTCACCAAGCTGAAGATCGTGAAGGTCCAGGCTACGTCCCGCGCCAAGAAGGCTGTCAAGGCAGAGGCCGAGGCTGTTGCCGAGGCTCCCGTCGCCGAGTAGATTACACTCGTAACGAAAGAGTAGGTATACACAATGGCACACAAAAAAGGACTCGGTTCCTCCCGTAATGGCCGTGACTCCCGCGGTCAGCGCCTTGGCACGAAGCGCTATGCCGGCCAGACGGTAACCACGGGCACGATTCTCGTCCGTCAGCACGGCACGCACATCCACCCGGGTGAGAACGTTGGCCGTGGTAAGGACGACACGCTGTTCGCGCTGGTCGACGGTACCGTTGAGTTCCACAAGGGTATCAAGCACAGGGTCAGCGTACGCCCGCTCGCGAACGCGTAATTCACCCTTCATAGAGCACATATGTGGGAGGCACTTGAGTTTTAGGATTCAAGGGTCTCCCTCTTTTTTGTAGGAGGCGATTCTGTTGTCACAGTTCACCGATATCAGCCGCATTAACGTGTGCGGCGGCGACGGCGGAGCCGGATGCATGTCGTTTAGGCGCGAGGCATTTGTCCCCAAGGGCGGCCCCGATGGCGGCGACGGCGGTCGTGGCGGCAATGTCGTCATCCAGGCCGATGCTCAGCTGTCTTCGCTGATCGATTACCGCTTTAAGCATCACTTCCGCGCCGAGCGCGGCACGCACGGGCAGGGTGCCCGTCGTAACGGTAAGAGCGGCGAGGACCTGATTCTCAAGGTCCCTATGGGTACCGTGGTGCGCGAGCTCGATCCCGAGACGCAGACCCCGATGTTCGAGATTGCCGACCTGGTGCACGACGGCGAGCGCGTCGTCGTGGCGCCCGGCGGTGCCGGCGGTCTGGGCAACACACACTTTGTGACGTCGGTGCGTCGCGCTCCGGCCTTTGCCCAGCTCGGCGAGCCTGCCGAGGAACACTGGATCGAGCTCGAGATGAAGCTTATGGCCGATGCCGCGCTTGTGGGCTTTCCCTCGGTGGGTAAGTCATCGCTCATTGCGCGCATGAGTGCCGCCCGCCCCAAGATTGCTGACTACCCGTTTACCACGCTCGTGCCGAACCTCGGCATGGTGCGTGCCGGCGAATATTCTTACGTCGTTGCTGACGTCCCCGGTCTCATCGAGGGCGCGAGCGAGGGCCGTGGCCTGGGTCACCAGTTCCTGCGCCACATTGAGCGTACGGCTCTGATCATGCATGTCGTCGACATGACGGGTGGTTTTGAGGATCGCGATCCGGTCGAGGATTATCGCATCATCAACCGCGAGCTCGAGCAGTATGGCGCCGAGCTTTCGGAGCGTCCGCAGATCGTTGTTGCCAACAAGTGCGACGCGCCGGGCACGGCCGATAAGATTGCCGACCTCAAGCGCGCAGCGCTCGACGATGGACATATGTTCTTTGCCGTGTCTGCCGTGACGGGCGCCGGCCTCAACACGCTGATGCTTGCCGTGGGCGAGCAGGTGGCTAAGCTGCGCGCCGAGTTGGCTGTCTCGGATGAGCCGGTCGTTCTGCGCGACGATGAGTGGGAGCGCCGTCGCCTGCAGCGTGAGAAGCGTTTCCGCATTGTTCAGGAAGAGCCCGGTGCCTTCCGCGTGGTCGGTCGTGCC
>DAWCEJ010000335.1:0-3614 GCA_052274955.1 Collinsella sp. | reverse complement strand
TTCTTAGACATGAGATCTCCCTTCTGCCGATACCTCTAAGCTATCAAAGTTAATCGAAATCAGCAAGCACAATCTTCTTCGCAGCCCGTGCCATGACTGGAACCGCCTTCTTGACATATGGGGCGACTACTTTGGCCAAGCCAATAGCGGATGCAACAGCCGCACCTTTCTTGACATTATTTTGCAGCTGTCCCCTCTCGCAGGCTTCGCATAGATTGGACTTTCGCGTGCTCTCTAATTCGCTACCGCACCTTTCGCAGCGCTTGATTGTCTTGCGCGTAAAAGCATGGCGACGAGATTTATCGGCTTCATGCGCATCGTCAATAGTTCGTTCTTGAAGAGAGTTTTCCGTTTCCTTTTTTTAAGGTGTGTTTACACTATTTAAGTTTTGTGTGATAATTCGGATATAGGATTCGCTATCGGTGGCGACAGCATTCGGGAAGCTCTCGATCCACCGTTTCCCATTAGGCTTCGCCAACCTCACTGCGCCACCCATCCCGAATAGCCACCTGAAAAAAGTTGGCGACGGTATTACGCTTACGCAGGCGTATCTGATGACGTTTCTTTCGTCGCTCTCATCGATGTGGCATAACTTGAGGTCGTGGCCGAACCTTTTGTCAACGTACTTGGCATGAGTGCCGGATACTTCTAGGAGCAGCTTTCTGGCGGTGCCTGAATCGAACATGACATCCTCCGTCGAGTTCGCGCGGTTGCGCGAGGATCGCGGGACGGCCCCGGGGCTGAACGACGGCATGCTGCTGCGCGGCGGAGCGGGGTTGGGGCAGAGGTTAGCGCGGGGCCTGCGGCTGGCCATGCGGTTTGGGCCGCGGAAAGGCTCTTCTCGCCATACCCGAAGCATCAATGGGAACAGGCGCATCGGGCGTTCAATCTACCTGTATAATGGCGGCATGTTGTTCGGGAAGGAGTTCTTCTTATGGAGCAGGCACTATCTGCCCTGGGCGGTGCTGTCCAGGGCGTTCACCCCTTCGTTATCTATCTTGTGGGCATTAATGTCCTCACGTTCATTCTCTTCGCGATCGACTACGCGATAGCCCGTTACAACCAGGACGAGGATACCGGCCTCATGGACGGCAGGATCTTGACCCTGTTCGCCGTAGCGGGCGGCGCCCTGGGGATGCTCCTTGCCCTTATGATCTTCACCAGGAACCACATGAACAAGCACAACATCGCCTGGTGGTTCAGCGCCATAGTCTTCTTGATTGTGTGGGTGCTTGTCGTGCTCGTTTGGGCCGGCGTCATCGTCGTCGATCTGGAACCGGGCGCTTCGTTCAACGCGCCCGTCATCGTCGCTCTCGGTGCATACCTTCTCGCCATCAACGTCATCACGTTCGCCGTTTTCTGCCTGGACAAGAAGAGGGCGATTGACCGCGGCAGCAGGGTCCCCGAATCCACCTTGCTTGGTCTCTCGCTCGCGGGAGGGGCCCTTGGAGGCATCGCCGGGATGCGCGTCGCCCACCATAAGACGTCCAAGTGGTATTTCGCGGCGGGGCTGCCTGCCTTCATCATCCTCCACGTCGCGCTGTTTCTTCTTGCCCACGGCGCTGGGCTTGTTTAGGGGGACCTTGAATGGAAACTTTGGACAACATCCTGACGACCCTATTTCCCGCTTTTGCTTTTCTCGGCATCATACTGTTCGCATGCGATAGGCAGGATAAGCGGAAGATCGAGCTCGAGAAGGTCAAGGCAAAAGCCGAGTGGGACCGTGCGAGCGAGTGTTTCAGGAACGATGTGACCCAGGAGGGGTTCGAGGAGATCGTCGAGGCTACGGGGTGATCCGTCAAAAGGCTCGAGTCCCTTTCCGTGAACGGGCACAAGGTTTACGGGACCGTCGCTTCGCTCAGCGGCATCAGTTCGTGGAAGTTCGTGATCGACTTCGACTACAAGGGCCACCTCACGAGCGACTACACCGTAGCGAGCTCTAACGACGGCTCGGGCATAGCCGAACGCGTGGCAGACCGATCGCCAAGAGGATTAGGTCTTTGGACGCCGACGGACCGCATAGTGCGCGCGGCTTTCTGCCCCTATTGCGGTGTCAAGGCGTCCGGTGAAGCAGCGTTCTGCTCTTCCTGCGGGGCTAAGCTGCTGCACGTGCCGAAAAGGCCGTAGCTGGGTTTGCCCGGGGTATCTGACGGCAAGGCGAGCTAGCGTCTCCGAAGAAGCGCTCCCATTTGGGGGCGCTTCTCGGATTCTTGGGTTTCTTCCTTTGGGGCCATTTCTTCTTCGCGCTTTCCGATGATCGCTGTAGCCTCTTCGGCGGTTATCTCCTCGAGCTCCCAGTACTTACCCACAGCGATGCCGCCAAGGGCCCCTCCCGCGCAGCGAGCCCCCTGTCGGAAACCGTTCCCCGATGGCGAGCCGCCTTTCTAGAGAAACTTCTTGCGTGTCTCCTTAAATATGCCCTTCTTGAAATCGGACCATTTGCCGAAGAACTTCTCGTCCGTCGCGGTGGCTGTATGCTCCGCGTATTTGATCGCCGTGAGTTCCATGGTGCAGATGTAGTCCGCCGCCTGCGAAAGCCGGTACTCGGAGGGCTGCGCCGATCGGTAGACGACGGCGTCCTTCGAGAGCGCGTACTCGACCGCGCGATGGAGCGACTCGGCGATAGAATGCTGGCCGTTGTCGTAATAGACCTTGACCATATCGTAGGATTGCAGCTCCGCGAGGTTGTCGAAGAGGAAGTTCACGAGGTCCCTTCGCATCGTCCCCGCGAGCTTGTCGAGCGAGGCGAACTGCTTGGTCGCGTATGCAAAGGTGTGGTACCTCACAGGCATGTGGCGGAAGAAGACTCGGAACGAGCCGAGCAACATCTTGCGCGTCCTCAAGTCGAGCCCCGAGTACTGGTCCTTGCCGTTCATGAGCGGCGACGCATGGAAGGGTATGTCCGGGAGCCCCTTGGCGCGAAGGGCGCCCTCATATGCCGCGATCGAATCCGCGATGCTCTCGGATTGGTCGTGCATGACGACGGTAAGCAGGTAGTGGCGGTCGGAGAGACCGTCGCTTCCCGACTCGTCGACGAAGATGCTGAGTTCTCGCATTGTTCTCCTGGATAAGAAAAAAGCCGGGGAAAACGTCCCCGGCACTTGGAAGCCTTCCTAACGGAAAACCAATTACCTTATACCATATGCTGTCTGAAAATTCAAGGGAGATCGAAGCGTATCCGGACGTCAGCGGAATCTCAAAGGCGGTCCGCCGCGCGCTTTGGGACAAAAACAAAAAAACTCAAAGCCCTGAGTTTGAAAAAAGTTGTCCCCACTTTTGTCCCCGAGGCCGACGAAACACGACACGGTGTTACTTGGCGGCACTCGGCTCGAGACGGCGCCGAAAACTGGAGGCAACTGGAATGACGTGACGGCAGAACTGAAGCCATCGAATGGGAGTGAATTTGGAATAACGGAGTGTCCTCGTCGTTGCTCCTCAGTCGCGGTACCTTTGTACAGCTTCCTTCGGTGCGCCTAGAGGCCGCGCACATCGCCGAATTTCACTCGCAGATTCTTGTAAGACCCCCAGCCGCTTCGCGACTGGTGGGGGGTGGCCCTCGTAAAGAACCCGGTATAATCGTGCAGGTACAGCGCTCCGTTCGGAAGGGACTCTCA
>DAWCEJ010000334.1:0-1075 GCA_052274955.1 Collinsella sp. | reverse complement strand
AGTATCAGCACCGTGGCGTTGGCGAGCTTGTCGAGTGCCTCGCGGCCCATGATGATCTCGAGCTTGGTATCGCGTGTCTCGTTGGGAGTTGAGGCTGCGGTTTCGGTCATAAATATCCTCCGATGGGGAAGCGATTCGTGGTTTAACTATCGTCATTATAGGTATTATCGCGATTCCATTTGAGCCCTAGGGGCTTGTTGAAATGAGGCAGTGATTCGCATAAGATGAAGCAGATGGCACCCGTTGCAGCGGGTTAGCCAACTCCGAAACACGTTTATGGCGTGAGAAGTGGCCGTCTTCGCATTACGCGGGGGCGGCTATTTTTTCAGTGTAAAATTAGACAATTAGACAAACATCTAAATATCGAGTATAGTGTGCGCGTCATGTGGGGTGCTGAGAGGAGGTCTTATGCCGGGAGAGGGTTTTAAAGCGCTGGGGGATCCAACACGGCGGCGCATTTTGGAACTGCTGCGCGAGGGCAACCGCACGGCAGGAGAGCTTGCCGAGCATTTTGACATCAGCAAGCCGTCGTTGAGCCATCACTTGGCGACGCTCAAAAACGCTGGGTTGGTGACCGACGAACGTCATGGCCAAAACATCGTTTACAGCTTAAACACCACCGTCATGCAGGACTTGATCGGTTGGTTTATGGGCTTTACAAACACGGAAGGTGATAAGGATGAATAACGAAAACAAAGGCATTCACGCCACGGGGGTATCGTCGCGCGTGTGGATTGCGCTGGTCGCTCTGTGCGTCGCCAATGTCGTAGCGCACCTCATGGTGATGCCGAGCTTGCCTGCGCAGATTCCCACGCACTGGGGCGCGAACGGCGCCGTCGACGGTTGGGGTCCTAGCTGGATGGCCTCCGCGCTCGGCGTGCTGCCTCTGGCACTTCTCGCGATGTTCTACGTGGTGCCGCGTGTCGACCCCAAGGGCGAGGCGTATCGAACCTCGGGCAAGTTCTATCAGGGCTTCGTAATCGCCTTCACCTTGTTCATGTGCGCCATAAGCTGGCTGGGAGAGCTCACGGTGTGGGGCGTGGTGCCGGCGGGCGGTTCGGTCAACGTGCTGATT
>DAWCEJ010000333.1:0-2010 GCA_052274955.1 Collinsella sp. | reverse complement strand
ATCAAGAGAGGAGGTGCATCGATATGCTGGCGATCAGAAAGCTCAACAATAACGCCGTGATTTGTCGAGATAGTCGCGGTCGCGAGGTCGTGGCGCTCGGCAAGGGTGTCGGCTTCGGTGGTGACTTCCCCCGGGAGCTCGCGATGGACCATATCGAGCGCACGTTCTATAGCATCGATGCCGAGGGGCAGCGTATCATGCAGGATCTTCCTGCCGATGTGGTGCTGTTTACGGCAAAGATCATGGATATTGTAGAGAACGAGCTGCCTTACGAACTCAGTCCCAACGCCGTGCTCATCATGGCCGACCATATCGCCTTTGCGATTGCGCGGCAGAGGAAGGGCATTCGTTTTGATATGCCCCTTACCTATGATGTGCAGCAGCTTTATCCGCTGGAATACAAAATCGGCCGCTACATTACCGCGCGCGTGCGGCAGGAGTTGGGCGTCGAGCTGCCGCGCGAAGAGGTGGCAAGCATCGCCATGAATTTGGTCAATGCAAAGACTGGGGCAGAGGTTACTGTGGCAAGCGATCGCGCCCAATCGTTTGAGCGCCTGCTCAACGATGTCACTGATATCGTCGAGTACGATTTCCGTACCATCATCGATCGGGAGTCTTTTGAGTTCTCACGGTTTGCGACACACGTGCAGTATCTGTTCAAGCGTATCAAGGGTAACGATAGCCTCAGCAGCGCCAATTTGCCGCTTTATGCGAATTCGCGCGAGGAGTTTCCCGAGCTTGCGCAATGCATCGACCACATCTGTACCTATATGAAGCGGGAATGGCATACGGAGCTCACCGACGAGGAGAAGCTTTACTTCATGCTCCATGTCAACCGTATCTGTACGAAGGCGGAATCCGGCACAGCCGGACGCTGACAACCCAGGCCAGAAGGATTGTAACCTGTGTTAGGGCAGGGCATGACCTCCGAAAGTACGAGAACCATCTCGTGCCACGACGATTCGTGGCGTAAAAGGAGGAATGATGACTAACTATCAAAAACTCGCCCAAAGAATCATCGAAGAGGTGGGCGGCAAGGCGAATGTTTCAAGCGCGACGCATTGCATGACGCGTCTGCGCCTCGTTCTTAAGGACGAGGGGCTTGCAGATGACGCCAAGCTCAATGCGATTCCCGAAGTGATTAGCGTGGTGCACGCTGGCGGCCAGGTGCAGCTCGTAATCGGGCCGACCGTCGACAAGGTCTACGACGCGGTATGCAGGGAAGGCGGCTTTGAAGTCCAGACGGCGATTGATGAAGATCTGGACGCAGCAGAGAGGCTTCCCTGGAAGGAGCGGTTCGCTCCGAAGCGCATCGGCAATCTGATTCTCGATGCGGTGAGCGGCTCTATCGCTCCCATTCTGCCCGTGTTCTGCATCGCGGGTATCTTCCGCATGTTCACCATTTTGCTTGGTCCGGAAGGCGCGGGCCTTCTAGCCGCGGAGGGCAGCATGTACCGGCTCTTCACCTTGGTGGGAGACGCGGCATATTACTTCCTGCCGATCTTCGGTGCCTATGCGGCGGCCAAGAAGTTCCAGACGAGTCCTGTGCTCGCGCTCATGACGGCTGCTATTATGATTCATCCGAGCATGCTCGCTATCGTCGAGGAGGGCGCTCCGTTCGACGTCTACGGCATCCCCATGACGCTGGTGAATTACACACAGTCGGTGCTTCCCATCATCCTCATCGTGTGGATTCAGTCCTACGTAGAGGGGCTTATCAAGAAGCATTGCCCTGACATGCTGCGCATCCTCGTGATTCCAGTGGGGACCATGCTCATCATGCTGCCGCTTGCACTCTGCGTCTTCGGCCCCGCCGTCTCCTTCATTATGGGCATCATCGCCGATATCATCATCTGGCTCGGCGCGAACGCCGGTCCGCTGTGCGGTCTGGTGGTCGGTGCGACGTGGAACCTCGTGATCGCTACCGGCATGCATGTGCCGATTCTCACCGCTATGATGCCCGGCTGGCTTGAGGTGGGCTATGACGCCGTGTGCACTCCGGGTACGACG
>DAWCEJ010000332.1:0-3702 GCA_052274955.1 Collinsella sp. | reverse complement strand
CGCTTCGGGCCCTTGCGGGTACGAGCGTTAGTGTGGGTGCGCTGGCCGCGGACCGGGAGGCCCTTGCGGTGACGAAGGCCGCGGTTGCAGCCGATGTCCATAAGGCGCTTGACGTTCTGGTTGCGCTCACGGCGGAGGTCGCCCTCAACCATGATCTGGTTCTTATCGATATAATCGCGGATGGCGTTAACCTCATCCTCGGTGAGGTCCTTAACGCGCGTATCCACGTTAACGTTGCACTCGACGCAAATCTTCGTCGCAGTGGTGCGGCCGATGCCGTAAATGTAGGTCAGACCGATCTCAACGCGCTTCTCACGCGGGAGGTCGACACCATTAATACGGGCCAACGTAGTCTCCTCTCTTAACCCTGACGCTGCTTATGACGGGGGTTCTCGCAAATGACGAGGACCTTGCCATGGCGCCTAATGATTTTGCACTTATCGCACATCTTCTTGACCGAAGGACGTACCTTCATCGTTCTTCCTTTCGGTAGCGCTCAAACTACTTCCCTACTATCTACTCGCCCAGCCGCAGGCGTTTAAAACTATGGCTGGTCTTCACACACAATCCGACCGTAGGTTGAGCTAAGCCTGCAGTCGGAAATGGAGTGCGTGTATGCGTGCCGCTATTTGTAGCGATAGGTGATGCGGCCGCGGGTCAGGTCGTACGGGGAAAGCTCCACGACAACCCTGTCACCGGGGAGAATACGGATGTAATTCATTCGGATCTTGCCAGAAATGTTGCACAGAACCGAATGACCGTTCTCGAGCTCGACCTTAAACATGGCGTTGGGCAACGGTTCCTTTACCGTACCCTCGAGCTCAATTGCGTCTTCCTTCTTCACAAGCAATCATCTTTCTCTAGAAAACGACAGCGATTGAGTATTCTACAACACGTATGCACGCATCGTAATAACTTCGTAATGGCTCCACAACTAAATGGAACTTGTTACATTTCTCCGCCTTGGAGGGAGCACCAAGCACCTTGGGCATCCGTGGTGAGAATCACCGGACCGTCATTGGTAATGGCGACGGTGTTCTCGTAGTGCGCGGCGGGCAGGTGATCGTTGGTCGTAACAATCCAACCGTCGGAGCCCGTGCTCACATGGTTGGAACCCATCGTAACCATCGGCTCGATAGCAATGACCATGCCGGCCTGGAGGCGAACGCCCCTCCCCTTCTTTCCATAGTTAGGAACGTTGGGGTCCTCGTGCATCACGCGGCCAATGCCATGGCCTACATAATCACGAAGCACACCGTAACCGTGAGACTCGGCGAGGGACTGAACGGCATAACCGACGTCCCCGATATGGTTACCGGGAACAGCCTGCTCGATGGCAGCCTTAAGGCAATCGCGCGTGACCTCGCACAAAGCCTTGGCTTCGGGCGTGGGGGTGCCGACGAAAAACGTCCAAGCATTATCGCCGACCCAACCGTCGACAACGGCTCCCGTATCGATGGAGATGATATCGCCATCGCGCAGGATCATGTCGGGGTTGGGAATACCGTGGACCACGGCATCGTTGATCGATGCGCAAATGGTCCCCGGGAACCCGCCGTAACCCTTAAAGGCCGGGGTGCCGCCATGCATGCGGATAATCTGCTCCGCGAGCTGATCGAGCTCAAAGGTGGAAACGCCGGGGCGCACCATGGCTCCAACGTGGCGGAGCGCCATCTTAGATAGCGCTCCTGCCTTCTTCATCTGCTCGATTTGCGTTGCAGACTTAATCTTGATCATAGACCGAGAGCCTCTTTGACATCCCCGTACACGGTCTCGCGAGCCTGGTCACCGTTGACCGACTTGAGCAGACCCTGGCCACGATAGTAGTCGACGAGCGGGCTCGTGGACTTCTCGTAGACGTCGAGACGGTTCTTGATGGTCTCGGGCTTGTCGTCGTCGCGCTGATACATCTCGCCGCCACACTTGGGGCAGGTAGCATCGGCAGCGGTGCCGGTGTAACCGCATGCGCGGCAGGTGCGACGCGAAGACAGACGATCGATAATGACCTCGGGGGCCACATCGACCAGAAGGGCGCAGTCGATCTCGCGACCCATGGCGGAGAGCTCGGAATCGAGCGTCACAGCCTGGGCGGTGTTGCGCGGGAAGCCGTCGAGGATGAAGCCCTGCTGGGCGTCATCGGCGGCAAGGCGCTCCTTGACAAGGTCGATCACGAGCTGGTCGGGAACGAGCTCGCCAGCGTCCATGTACTTCTTAGCCTGAATACCAAGCTCGGTGCCACCCTTGACGGCAGCACGCAGCAGGTCGCCCGTGGAAATGTGGGCGACGCCAAACTCGGCGACGAGCTCCTGTGCGCCGGTGCCCTTACCGGCACCCGGAGCTCCGAGCAATACGAGGTTCATGAGCAATCCTCCTCTAGCCTATTTAAAGAATCCATCGTAATCATACATCTTGATCTGGCCTTCGAGCTTATCGACCGTGTCGAGCACGACGCCGACCATGATGAGGATGGACGTGCCGCCAAATGCCTGGATCAGATGATTACCCGTGAAGGAGAAGATGATCGAAGGCACGATGGCGATGAGCGCCAAAAAGACAGCGCTGGGAAGCGTAATCTTGTTGAGCGCGTTCTTGATGTAGGCCGCGGTGGCCCTACCCGGACGGACGCCCGGAATAAAGCCGCCCTGCTTCTTAAGATTGTCGGCCGTGTCATCGGGGTTAAACACCATAGAGGTGTAGAAGTACGCGAAGAACACGATGAGGACAACATTAAGCACCCAGTTGAGCCAACCGGTCGAAAGCGCAGAGGCAACTGCCTGAATCCACCCGATGCCGGGGAAGAACACGGCAATCTGAGCCGGGAAGTACAGCAGCGCCGAAGCGAAGATGATCGGCACGACACCCGCGGTGTTGACCTTGATGGGCAGGTAGGTGGTCTGGCCACCCATCATGCGACGGCCCACGACGCGCTTAGCGTAGGAGACCGGGATACGGCGCTGGCCGCGCTCAAGGAAAACGATCAGCGGGATAACCAGCAGGATGATGGCGCAGATGATCACCATGGTGATGATGCCACCGGCATTGCCCTTGGTGCTGGAGAAGATAGCCTGCGGAAGACCGGCCATGATGTTCGCAAAGATGATCAGCGACATGCCATTGCCGATACCGCGCTGGGTGATGAGCTCACCAATCCACATGATCAGCATGGCGCCCGCAGTGAGCGTGCCGACGATCATGAGATCGAAGATGATCTCGGGAGCGCCGGCGCCATGAAAGCTAATGCCGAAGCTCTTAAAGAGGAAGAGGTAACCCACGGAGTTGAGGATTGCCAGAGCCAGGGTGAGGTAACGCGAATACTGCGTAATCTTGGTCTGACCGACCTCGCCCTCGCGGGCAAGCTCATGCAGGGAAGGCACAACGGCCTGGAGCATCTGGAGGATGATCGAGCTGGTGATGTAAGGCATGATGCCCAGAGAAAACACCGACACATAGCTCAACGCGCCGCCAGAGAAAAGATTCAGGAGGGCCATAGCACCTGCGGCGACCGAATTGTTATCGGTCGAGAAAAGGCCCAGCATCCCCTGGAAGGGAATGCCGGGCACAGGAACGTGCGCACCAATGCGGTACACGACGAGCATAGCTATGGTAAAAAGAATCTTTTCGCGCAATTCTTTGATGCGGAAAGCATTCTTAAGACCATTTAGCACGGCAGCTCGACCTTTCCGCCGGCGGCCTCGATCTTGG
>DAWCEJ010000331.1:0-1327 GCA_052274955.1 Collinsella sp. | reverse complement strand
GTGGACAAAAAATGGCAAATATGAGTACTGTCACCTTTTTAGTAGCATCCAAACCCGCCTCAAATGCTACCCACACGGCTTGCAAGCGCCCCCAAATTGCTCAAACAGCTCTATATCCGGCTTATATGTGTTGATGTTAATGAACATATTTGCTATTATGTCTATTATCTTATGCCAACAATATGGCACTACGATAGCAACAGTACTCATATTTGGCATTTTTTGCCCACAGGGTGCTTCCCGGGGAACCGGCGACAGTCTTTGGACTCCGCGCGACGCCATTCCCTCCCGGCGAGCGTCAACGTTTGCCCAGATAAAACCTACCAAAATAAACCTGTCCCTTTTTGGCAGGTTTCGGGGTGACAAGGGACTTGCACTTTAGCGTGCGACAGCGGATAATGCCGAGCACTCGACAATACGCCTATTGCTCTTTCTATAGATTGAGGAGGCCCCTATGGCCATGGAATTCAAACGCAAGTTGCCGATCCCCATGGAGATCCGCGAGGAAATGCCGCTTTCTGCCGAGCTTACCGCTAAGAAGCAGGCATTTGACGCCGAGGTCGCCAAAGTCTTTACCGGCGAGGACGCACGCAAGGTGCTCATCATCGGCCCGTGCTCTGCCGACCGCGAGGACTCGGTGCTTGAGTACATGAACCGACTGGCCAAGGTCGCCGAAGAGGTCAAGGACAAGCTCATCATCATTCCGCGCGTCTACACCAACAAGCCGCGCACTAAGGGCACCGGTTACAAGGGTCTGCTGCACAACCCCGATCCCGAGGCGCCCGATGACCTGCTCGAAGGCGTCAAGGCCATCCGCCACATGCACCTGCGCGTCATCGAGGAGACGGGCTTCTTCACCGCCGACGAGATGCTCTACCCCTCCAACTATCAGTACCTCGTTGACCTGCTGAGCTATGTTGCCGTGGGCGCACGCTCGGTCGAAAACCAGGAGCATCGCCTGGTGTCGAGCGGCATCTCGGTGCCCGTCGGCATGAAAAACCCCACCGCCGGTTCCACCACCGTCATGCTTAACTCCATTTACGCCGCACAGGCGCACCAGAGCTTTATCTTCCGTAACTGGGAAGTCGATTGCGATGGCAATCCGCTCGCACACGCCGTCATGCGTGGCTACATCGGCCTCGATGGGCGCACCTACCCCAACTACCACTACGAGCACCTCGAGCGCCTGGCCGAGCGCTATACCGAGCACGCCGGCTACGCCAATCCGGCGGCGGTCATCGACTGCAACCATGACAACTCGGGCAAGCGACCGCTTGAGCAGTATCGCATTTGCAAGGAGGTGCTCGATAGCTGCCGCCGCAACGAG
>DAWCEJ010000330.1:0-2839 GCA_052274955.1 Collinsella sp. | reverse complement strand
TTTAAGATCACACATTTCGACGCGGTGGAGCCGACGTCGATACCCATGGTATAAATGCTCATTGTACTCTCCGTTTGCCTTCCCGTGCGCTGCGCGGTTCTTGCCTCCGCGCAGCGCCGAGAAAAGCATTGTTGTGATATTTTACTGCGCGTTCAGGGCGTCGTAGTCGCGGATGACGCGCGGCAGCAGCATCTGATGGACCGGGCAGATGCTCTCGGGGTTCTGATAGCAGGCGTTGGCGAAGGCCTGGATGTAGGGACGGATGTCGTTCATGTCGACGATCTCGTCGGTCATGCCTGCCTTGGCGCAGAACTTCGGGCTGGACTTCTTGGCGTAGTCCTGGATCAGCGCGTTCATCTTGTCGATGGTGGGCTGCAGATCCTCGCCGGCCTTCTCTTCCTTCACGAGACGGCGGGCATACATGGCGGCCGCAGCGGTCTCGCCGTGCATGACGTAGATCTCGGTGGTAGCGGTGCCGATGGAGAAGGCGTTGTTGTCGTTGCCCTGCGGGCCGCCGAGGACGTAGTGCGCCGCGGCGGTGCCCTTGCGGAGCGTGATCTCCATCATCGGCAGCTTGCTGGACTGGATGGAGTAGATCAGGCTCTGGCCGAGGCCGAGGAGCTCAGCGCGCTCAGCGTCGTTGCCGACGTCGATACCGGTGGTATCCTGGACCCACAGCATCGGGATGCGGTCACGCGCGCAGAGGGTGACAAACTCGTTCATCTTGATGAGGCCCTGACGGTACAGCTTGCCGCCCACGCCCATCGCCTGGCCGTAAGTCGCCATCTTGTACTCGGGGTAGTTCATCAGCATGCCCTGATAGTTGGCGACAACGCCGACGAGCAGACCGTCGATCTTGGCAAGGCCGGTGATCATCTCGGGGCCGTAGCCGTGCTTGTACTCCATGAACTCGGAGCCGTCGAAAAGACGCGCCAGAACTTCGACCATGTCGTAGGAGCGCTTCTGGTTGAACGGAACGATGCTGTAGAGGTCGTTGGCGTCGAACAGGGGCTCCTTGGGATCGTCGACGCGGAAGAACTCGGGATCGTAAGCGGGCAGCATGTCGATGTACTTGCGGATACCGGCGAGCACGCCCTCTTCATCGGCGTAGACCTCACGGAAGAAGCCGGTCTCGCCATAGTGGATGGCGACAGTGCCGGGGATGTCGCTCTTGAGGTTCTTCTGCGCCTTGATGAGCGCCTCAGCAGCCTCCTTGTCGACATGGCCCTTGGGGCTCATACCGCCGACGATACCGGCGCCGCCGACTGCCATGTTGGCGTCCTGATGCGCGATCAGGATGGTCGGGGAGATGGAGTGATAGCCGCCGCCGGCGGGGTTCGTGCCGTAGATGCCGACGATGACGGGCACGCCCATCTGGTTGAGCTCGCTGTTGCGATAGAACGGCGTACCGCCGCCGCGGCGGTTGGGGTACACCTTCTCCTGCTCGTCGAGCTTAACGCCGGAGCAGTTCAGCACGTACACGAGGGGGATGCGCAGGCGCTTGGCCGTGTCGCTGCCGCGCAGCAGGCTGTCGGCCTGGCCGGGGACCCAGGCGCCGGCGAGCTTCTTGTTGTCGCTCGCGATGATGACGGCCCATTTGCCGTCGCTACGGCCGAGGCCCTTGACGATGCCAACGCTGCCGTTCTTGTTGTCCTGGGGGTTATAGAGGCTGTTGAGGGGGCACCAGGTGCCTTCGTCAACGAGCTCCATGATGCGCTGCATCGCCGTCCACTGGCCGGACTCGTTGAGCGCCTCGGTGCTCTTACCGGCTTCGAGAGCAGCCTCGCGGATCTCATGGATCTCCTGCTCCACCGCCTGGATCTCAGCGGCGTTGTCCTCGTGGAATGCGCTCAGATCCTTGCCGATGACCGGCATGCTCTGGAAGTAAGAGGGCATGGAATATTCGCTCATATTAAGTTCTCCTTCTTAAATCGAAATAACAAATTACTTATCCTTGGGAACCTTGATGAATGCCTGACCCGGGTCGATCTCCTCACGGATGAGGCGGATGATCTCCGGAGAGGGACCTTCCATCAGCTCGGCGCGGGAAACGTCGATCTCGAAGCCGGTGTTCTCCTGAACCATCTCGGGAGAGGAGAACGGATAGTAGTAAGCGAGGTACATGCGCTTGGTCTCTTCATCAAACTTCATGATGCCGAGGTCAGTGACGACCATCTGAGGACCGCGGTTGCCGGGCAGGCCCGCGCGCTCACGGCCTCCGGGGCCGTCCATCCAGCCGCAGGAGGTGATGTAGTCGACATGGTCCATGAAGCGGCGCTTCTGGTGCTGCATCATGATGATGGTGTTGCAGTAGGTGGCAATGCCGTTGGCGCCGCCGGAACCGGTGAAGCGGGTGGTGGGCTGCAGGTAGTCGCCCTTGCCGAAAATGCAGGTGGAGTTCACGTTGCCGTACGGGTCGATCTGCGCGCCGCCGATGAAGGCGACGAGACGATCCTCGTCGTGCAGCCACTCGTTGGCCTCGAAGCCGACGAAGCGGATGTTGGGCCACTGCACGGCGCAGTGCGCCATGAAGCGGTTATCGCCGACGGAGCGGGGAACCTCAACGGGGTCGCAGTCCATCAGGCCCGACTCGACGATGGGGTGGCAGCTGGGGCAGACCGCGCGCTTGGCAAGGGACGCACCGATCAGCGGCAGGCCCGTACCAACGATGACGATCTGGTTTTCCTTGATATTCTTAGCAATGGCATACGCCTGCATTTCCTGCTTGGTATACTTCGTATAATCAGACATTTCTATTTAGCCTCCCAAACCTTAGTGTGTAGTGGAATAGCCGAGGTGCGGCTCGTTCTTCAGGCGCATCAGACGGCTGCCGCCGTGC
>DAWCEJ010000329.1:0-4682 GCA_052274955.1 Collinsella sp. | reverse complement strand
GTTCTCAAGGTGCACGCTCTGCGGCTGATCCGGTCCGACCGGGCCGCGCGGCAAGGAGATATATTGCCAGACCGGAGGGGCGCCGGGGGCGGGAATCTGGGCGTACACATTTCCTACATATCTTGTGATCCGACTAACGTTTGCCAGCCGTTAACTACCGCTCGCCGAGCATCTCTTTATATAAGGCAATCTCATGGTTAGAGCGGATACGTCCCCCTAGCTAAAGCACAGCCAGCATCGAGCAACTCATCACGTTCTTCCACCGAGAACCCCTCGGCGTAGACGCGCACCACTGGTTCGGTCCCGCTAGGACGGACCAGCAGCCACGTGTCATCCTCGAATGACAGACGCAAGCCGTCCATATGACTAACGTTTTGCGGCACCTTGCCACAAATCGACTTGGGGTTTACGCCCGGCAGCAGGGTTCGTAACGTTTCGGCATCTTCGGCCTCAAGGCGCAAATCGCGTCGACCGTAACTCGTCTTACCAAATCTGTCCTCGAGTTGGTCGACCAGAACGCCCAAAGGCGCGTCCGTCTTTGCCATAAGCTCACACAGAATCAGACAGGCGAGGATTCCATCGCGCTCGGGCATATGCGCGGCGATGCCGATACCACCGGCTTCTTCGCCGCCCATGAGGACGCCGCCCTTCTTCATCTCCGCCGCTATATATTTGAAACCGACTGGTTTGACGGTCACGCGGCAGCCAAGCGCCTCGGCAATGCGACGCACGAGCGTCGAGCATGAAAGATTGACGACGACGCGCCCCTCCAAATTACGAAATTGAACCAAGTCGCCCAAAACGAGCGCCATGATCTGATGCGGATGTATATATCTGCCGCGCTCGTCAACCGCGCCGATACGGTCGGCGTCGCCGTCGGTCACCAGGCCAGCGCAAGCTCCGTCCTCGATAACCGTATGCTCGCAAGCGTCCACCCACGGCTCAACGGGGTCGGGGCAGATATCTTCTTGGTCAGGCGCCTGCCCGGCGTGAATCTCGTGCACCTCAACGCCAAGCTCGCGCAGCAAGTCGGCTAGATAGCCCTGGGCTGCGCCGCCCATGGGGTCAACAACCACGCGCAGGTGCGCGGCGCGGATGGCTTCGGCATCGACAAACGATGCCACCGCTTGCATATAGTCAGGAATGATATCCGCGGTGCGATATTGCCCCTCGATCCCCATTGGCTCGGGAGCCATAGTCTCTTCGAGCTCTTCGATGACATCCTGGTTGGCGGTCGAGCCGTCACCCATGCGAATCTTGAGACACAGATAACCCTGCGGATGATGGGACCCCGTCACCATGAGCGCGCCGCACGCCTCACCGTCATAAGCCGCCGCCCACGTAAGAGCAGGGGTCGGAACAGGTCGCGAAGCGAGCACGGCGTCTAGCCCGTGCGCTGCTAGCACACCCGCCGCAAGCTCAGCGAACTCGCGCGCCAGGGGCCGAGTGTCGAACCCTATATATACCGTTTTGCCCGGATTGGTCTTTTGCCACAACTCGCCGACGGCATCGGCGATACGGGCAACGTTATCGGCAGTGAAGTCCTCATCGACGCGAGCGCGCCAACCGTCAGTTCCAAAATGAATTATCGCGCACACGCGCAGACACCTCACAGTGTTTGGATCATGGTACGCATGAGGTATACCCGCGATACACACTCGGCAACCTGCCGGCACCAGCATTCACCATTTGGGCAAATGCTGCCGAGGACATGCAAGCAATAAAAAAAACCGCCCCGTATGGAGCGGTTTTGCCCTTTATATATCGAGCGCCTCGGCCATCGCTGCCGTAGTGATTGCCGTGGTTCCACAGCAACTGCCCACCATTGCGGCACCGGCATGTCTCCATTCGATGCATGCGCGCGCGAAAGCTTCGGGGTTCTCGTGCCATACGGGGCCATCCTGAGTCTGGACCGGATCGCCCACGTTGGGACGCACCGTGACGGGAGTAGTCGCCGATGCAACCATCCTGGGCACCGCCGCGTTCGCGGCCGCAAGCGAACAGCAATTAACACCAACCGAGTTTGCGCCGTGTTTTTCGGCGTACAAAACGGCTGCCTCGATGTTGAGGCCATCGCCCAACAGGTCGCCTTTGTCATCAACGACAAAACTCACCAGGACAGGCATGCCGTCAGCGGCATCTCGAGCGCCGGCAAGCATGGGCTGCAAATTACGGATAGACGTCACCGTCTCGATCAGCAGACCATCAACACCAGCATTGAGTAAGGCGTGCGCCTGTTCGCGCGCAATGCCTCGGATCTCACGAAACTCGGCAGAGTCCTCGGCAAACCACTCAATACCGATCGGACCCATCGAGCCCAGCAGCAGCTGAGGGTGCGCCTGGCGGGCATCGTCGACGGCCCCGCGATTGACCTCCGCCACGGACGGCGCAATCTGGTCGTGCGTGAGGGCATAGCTTGATGCCTGAAAGGTATTGGTAATGAGTACCTGCGCGCCGGCGGCGACATACAAGCGATGGATACGAGAAACGGTCTGCGGCTCTGCCAGATTCCAAAACGCCGGTGGAATATCGGCGGCATCGTACTCACTCAACAGAACACTGCCCATGGGGCCCTGCGCCAACAAGGTCTCGCTCGACAAGCGGCGCGTAAGTTCCTCGGCACCAAAGCGGTTGTAATAACTCGTATCCATATATATCCCGCTATTCCTCGACGCTGATTCCCTGCTTTTCGAGATAGGCGAGCCAGCGGCTCATCGTGTCCTCGGATAGCGCATGCTCCATCATGCAGGCCTCGGAATCGGCTCGCTCAAATTCGACACCGAGCTCCTGAACCAAAAACGTGCGGATGAGGCGATGACGGTACCAGATAGCCGTGCCAACCTCGCGGCCGCGATCGGTCAAGATTACCTTGCCATAGTGCGATTGCTCGACAAGCTCGGATGCCTTGAGCGCCGAAACCGCTTTATTGACCGATGCCTTGGAGACGCCAAGGCGCTGCGCGATGTCGACCGATCGCACGCCGTTGGTTTCCCCCTCTTCGCTTTCAATGCGAACCATGCACTCCAAGTAGTCTTCGTTCGCCACCGTCAGATGTAGTTCGCGCGAGCTATTTGTCGTATCCATGATCTTCCGTCCCTTCTGCATTCAATGGCTGATTCTACCCCATCCAAGCGTCGCGGTATGCCGTGGCATACCGTGCTAGAGTTCTTGTTGCACACGACGACCAAGATTGGAGCGGTCTTTATGGAAAACACCACCACGAACCCCGATGTCCTCGAGCGCTTTTTGCGCTACGTCCAGATCAACACGCAGTCCGAGGATGCAAACTGCGACCAGGTACCCTCGAGCGCCGTTCAGTTTGACCTTGCCAACGTGCTGGCTGAAGAGCTGCGCGAGCTTGGTGCGGAAGATGCCCACGTGACCGAGCACGCCTATGTCTGCGCGCATATCCCCGCAAGTGCGGGCGCTGAGGACAAGCCCGCCCTGGGCCTGATCGCCCATCTCGACACCACCGAAGTTGCACCGGGCGCCGGCGTGAAGCCACACATCGTACACTACGAAGGCGGCGACCTGGTCTGCGGCACGGTTGACGGTAAGCCCGTTGCCATGAGCACTGCCAAGCTTCCCGCCCTGAACGACCTCGCGGGTGAGAACTTGGTCTGCAGCGATGGCACCACGCTGCTGGGCGCGGACGACAAGGCAGGCGTCGCCGAGATCATGTCGCTTGTCGCGCGTATCGCTCAGGACCCTTCTCTGCCCCATCCCGCACTCGGCATTTGCTTCTGCCCTGACGAGGAGATCGGTCACGGAGCCGAGCTGTTGGATATCGATACCTTTGGCTGCAAGTACGCCTACACGGTCGACGGCGGCCCCATCGGCGAGCTGGAGTGGGAGTGCTTTAACGCCGCCGAGGCGACCATCCGCTTTGAGGGCCAGTCCATCCACCCGGGCGACGCCAAGGGCCGTATGGTCAACGCAGGCAATCTGTTCTGCGACTTCAACGCGTTGCTCCCCTACGTGCAGCGCCCGGAGTATACGGAAGGCTACGAGGGCTTTTATCACCTTGAGGGCGTATCTGCAACCGTCGATCACGCCACGGCGCGCTACATCGTCCGCGACCATGACGCCGCCAAGTTCCAGCAGAAACTCGACCTTATTGATGCCGCCGCCTCGATGCTCAACCAGCGTCTGGGTGAGGAGCGCGTAACGGTCGAGATTAAGCAGCAATATCGAAATATGGCCGAGATCGTTTGTGACTTTCCCGAGCTTATTGATGTTGCCAAGGAAGCCTACCTTGCCTGCGGCGTTGAGCCCCAAGTGCTGCCGATTCGCGGCGGCACCGACGGCGCGCAGCTGTCGTTCCGCGGTCTGCCCTGCCCCAACCTTTCCACCGGCGGCTATTGCTACCACGGCGTCAACGAATTCGTCCCGGTCAGTTCGCTCGTCAAGATGACCGACGTGCTCCAGGAGCTCGTCTCCCGCTTTGCATAAGCCTGGCTGCACAAGTCCAAAAGACGAATCGCCCCGTCCTCAACCGAGAACGGGGCGATTTTTTGCTGCAATGAGAACAGGTTGACGCACGCCAGCCTCTTAACGCAAGGAGTGTCCCAAACTGCCGGCAGAGACGATATGAGCAGGACATAAAACATTGAGAGCCCCTGCTGCATGAAGGACCGCGGATTAGGCCGACAATGGTGAGTGTCTAATCCAACCGTGGCGGC
>DAWCEJ010000328.1:0-5414 GCA_052274955.1 Collinsella sp. | reverse complement strand
TCCGTCAGGCCATCACGCGTGCCATCGCCGACCAGGCCCGTACCATCCGTATTCCCGTGCATATGGTCGAGACCATCAACAAGCTCGTCCGCGTGCAGCGCCAGCTCCTCCAGGACCTGGGTCGCGACCCGACCCCCGAGGAGATCGGTGCCGAGATGGATATGAGCGCCGACCGCGTCCGCGAGATCCAGAAGATCTCGCAGGAGCCCGTGTCGCTCGAGACCCCGATCGGCGAGGAAGAGGATTCCCAGCTGGGTGACTTCATCGAGGACTCCCAGGCTATCGTCCCGCCCGATGCGGCCAGCTTCTCCATGCTGCAGGAGCAGCTCACCCAGGTGCTCGATTCGCTTGCCGATCGTGAACGCAAGGTTATCGAGCTGCGCTTTGGCCTCGTCGACGGACATCCCCGCACGCTCGAGGAAGTCGGTCGCGAGTTTGGCGTCACGCGCGAGCGTATCCGCCAGATCGAGTCCAAGACCCTGGCCAAGCTCCGCCACCCCAGCCGTTCGAGCAAGCTCAAGGATTACATCGAGTCCTAATCTATCAGCAAAGTAGAACTCGCAAGCAAAAAGCGCCCCCAAGCACCAGCTTGGGGGCGCTTTTCATGCAGGGCGTCTGGTTGCGAGGTGGTGGGTAGCTAATTTGGGACGGGGCTTTTTTGACTACTTTGGTTGGTGCAATGGGGACAGGTTACTTTGCACCAAAAGTAGTCAAAAAGCCCCGTCCCAAATTAGCTACCCATGCAAGCGAGTGCAGCTAGAGAAAATTTCTTAAAAAAGTCCTTGCCCTTCGCTCATTCGTCCGTATAATAAACTTCGTTGCTTGAGAGCACGCACCTATTCCTCGGTAGCTCAATGGTAGAGCACGCGGCTGTTAACCGCGCTGTTGTAGGTTCGAGTCCTACCCGGGGAGCCAGAATTTCTCAGCCCATTCTGCTGGGCTTTTTAAATTCCTCGGTAGCTCAATGGTAGAGCACGCGGCTGTTAACCGCGCTGTTGTAGGTTCGAGTCCTACCCGGGGAGCCAGGTTGTAAAACCCGTCGCTTGTGCGGCGGGTTTTTTCATGCCGCGATTTCTTGTCACGAACGTTACCGTATCAACATTTCGTGTCGAGGATGTAATCGCGAACCCCGCCACCTCAACATGGCGCGGTCGTTGTAGAATAATGCAATGATTGCTCCCACGACATGGTGCCGCGAGCACCAGAAAAGGAGATTCTTGTGTCTGAGACCATTAACGGCAGCCTGAGCGTCTCGAACGACGTAATTGCCGATATTGCCGGTTATGCCGCGATGACGTGCTACGGCGTCGTCGGTATGGCCGAGCAGCTCCAGGGCGCCGAGAGCGTGCGTCTGCTTGCCGGCCAGCGCCTCCGCAAGGGCGTGCTTGTCTCCGCCGACGAGAACGGCCTCACGGTCGATCTGCACGTCGTGCTCGAGAACGGCGTCAACATGAAGTCCGTCTGCCACAATCTTTCGAGCTCCGTTGCCTTCACCCTGCAGGAGATCGCCCAGATCGATCCCGCCAGCCTTAAGATCGGCATTCACATCGACGCGCTCAAGAGCCGTCTGAACTAGCATCCGAAAACGGAGATTCAAACACTCATGATTGCAAAGACCATTCGCACCTGTTTTCCGATCGCTGCGGCTGCCGTTTCCGACAAGGCCGAGGAGATCAACAAGCTCAACGTCTTCCCCGTACCCGACGGCGACACCGGCACCAACATGTCGCTCACGCTCGCCTCGGTGACCAAGGAGCTCTCTGCGCTTCCCGCCGACGCCGACATGGAGGCCATCGCCGGCGCCATCACCCACGGCTCCCTCATGGGCGCTCGCGGTAACTCCGGCGTCATCACCTCGCAGATCCTGCGTGGCGTGGCCGAGGGCCTTGTCTCTGCCGACGAGCCCGTCACGTCCGCCAATATCGCGTTTGCCTTCCGCCGCGCCGTCAAGGTCGCCTTCCAGGCCGTCCGTAAGCCCATCGAGGGCACAATCCTCACCGTCCTGCGCGACGTCTCGACCAAGGCCGACGAGTGCGAGAAGAAGAAGTTCTCGGCCGAGGAGTCGCTCGACGCCATCGTCGTCGAGGCCTATCAGTCCGTTGCCCGCACGCCCGACCTGCTGCCCGTTCTGAAGGAGAACGGCGTGGTCGACTCCGGCGCCTTTGGCTTTGCCATCTTCCTGGAGAACTTCGTCGCCGCAGCCCTTGGCCGCAGCACCGTTGTTGAGGATTTCTCCGCTACGTTTGACTCCGCCGGCTCTGCCCGCGATGCTGCTCTTGGCCGCGTGGAGATTGAGGCCAACGACGACTGGGAGGGCTCGGAGTTCCGTTACTGCAACGAGTTCCTCTTTAAGGCCGACGCTCCCTTCGACGAGGACGAGTGCCTGAAGTTCCTGGGTTCCATGGGCGACTGCGAGCTGCTCGTGGGTGCCTATCCCGACTACAAGATCCATGTGCACTCCAACACCCCCAACCTGGTGCTCGAGCACATGCTGCAGCTTGGCCAGATCTACGAGGTCTTTATCCACAACATGGAAATGGAGGCCCACGACCGCACCGCTAAGATCCACGAGGATCAGGAGAAGGCCGCCGAGCCCGCGAAGGCTCTGGGCTTTGTCGCCGTTGCCGCCGGCTCCGGCGAGGCCGACATCCTCAAGTCCCTCGGTGTCGACGTGATCGTGTCTGGTGGTCAGACCATGAACCCCTCGACTGCCGACCTGCTGGGCGCCGTGGACCAGGTCAACGCGACCTCGGTCATCATCCTGCCCAACAACGGCAATATCCGCATGGCTGCCGAGGCCGCTGCCTCCGCCTGCACCGACAAGAAGGTCGCCGTCGTTCCCACCAAGACCGTCCCGCAGGCGTTCTCCGCGCTGTTTGCGGTCCTGCCCGATTCTGAGCTCGAAGACGCCGTCGCCGCTATGGTCGACGCCATCAGCGAGGTCCGCGATGGCGAGGTCACCCGCGCCGTGCGCGATTCCAGCGCCTCCGACGGCTCGCCGATTCACTCCGGTGACGTCATGGGTATCATCGCCGGCTCCATCGACGTGGTCGGCTCTGATGTGAAGCAGGTCACGCTCGACTGCATCAACCGCATGCAGGAGGAAGAGGAGGGCGACGCGCTGACGATTCTGGCCGGCGAGGAGCTGTCCGACGAGGCCTTCCAGGAGATCGTCGACGCCATCGAGGAGGCTCAGCCCGATCTGGAGATTGACGCCCATCGTGGCGAGCAGCCCCTCTATCCTGTGATCTTCTCGATCGAGTAGGCAACTGCCCATGTCCGAGCTGTGCTCCGTGCCGCGCGTCTCGGAGCGCTTTGCCCAGAGCAATGCGCTCGACGAGGATATCGCGCGACTCAAATATGTTTCGGGTAAACGTGAGGAGGCCCTTCGCCGTCTGGGAATTCGGACGGTGGGGGACCTCCTTCTCCATATCCCTCATCGCTACCTGGACTTTACCCGCTCGTGGTCCATCGAGATGGCGCCCATCGGCACCGTGTGCACGATTATCGCCACGGTTGACCGCATCGTCCAAAAGCAGCCCCGCCCGCGCATGCAGGTGACCGAGGTCTCGCTTGTGGACGAGACGGGCGTGCTGCAGGTCGCCTTTTTCCGCCAGCCTTGGATCGCCCAGCAGCTCAAGCGGGGCGACCGCTTGGCCGTGATGGGCAAGGTCGAGTTTGCCTACGGCTTTAAGCAGATGGCCTCGCCGCATTTCGAGAAGCTTGAGGACGGGCGCGCCGCGGGCACCATCCTGCCGGTCCATTACGTGAGTGACGGCGTGAGCCAAGCGTGGATGCGCCGTATCGTAAGCGGCGCGCTCGAAGTGGTCGCGAATCCGTTTGACCCCATTCCCGCACCGCTGCGTGTCAAGCGTCGGCTCATGAGCAGCGCCCGCTCGCTGCGCTCGATCCACTTTCCCTCGAGTATGGCCGAGCGCGACATCGCGCGCCGGCGCCTTGCCTACGAGGAGTGCCTCTACCTGCAGCTCGCACTGCGCCTGCGCAACGACGGCGGCTTGGTCGATGTGGTGCCCTACGCGCACGTTGCGGGCGAGCATCTGGCCGCGCTTAAACAGGCCCTTCCGTTTTCGCTGAGCGACGAGCAGGAGGCCGCATTTCAGGACATCCTACATGACATGTGCGATGGCGGTCGCGTAATGAACCGCCTGCTGCTGGGTGATGTCGGCACCGGCAAGACCGCCGTTGCCGCCTGCGCGCTGGCCGTTGCCGCCGATAGCGGCACCCAAGCCTGCGTGATGGCCCCTACGGGCGTGCTGGCGCGTCAATATGCCGACAAGACCGGCCCCTTGCTCTCGCAGGCCGGTATGACCTGCGCACTCCTGACGGGCGCCACGCCGGCGGCCGAGCGCGAGCGGATTCATGCCCAGCTTCAGTCTGGCGAGCTCGATGTCCTCTTTGGTACCCATGCGGTGCTTTCGGACAACGTCACCTTCAAGCATCTGTCGCTTGTGGTCATTGACGAACAGCACCGCTTTGGCGTAGGCCAGCGCAACGCCTTGCGCGCCAAGGGCCCCGGTGCCGACCTGCTCGTCATGACCGCGACCCCCATCCCGCGTACGCTGGCGCTCTCTGTCTACGGCGATTTGGATACGAGCATCATCCGCCACCGTCCCGTTCCGGGTGCCGGCGTGACGACGCGTGTCCTCACCGAGTCGAGCCGCGACCTGGCCTATGGCGCCATTCGCGAGGCGCATGAGAAGGGCCAGCAGGCCTACGTGATCTGCCCGCTTGTGGAGCCGAGCGATTCGGCTGACGAGCTCGAGGACGTTCCCGGCCTCGCGCGCGACGACGAGGGCCGCGTGACCGTACCCGTGCCCCTGCACGACACAGCCACTGAGCTCGACCGCCTGCGCCTGGCTCTGCCGGGTCTTGCCATCGAGCGCCTTCACGGCCGTATGGCGGCGGGGGAGAAGGACCGCGTGATCGATGCCTTTAAGCGCGGCGAGATCGACGTGCTCGTCTCGACCACGGTGGTCGAGGTGGGCGTCGACGTGCCCAACGCCACCGTCATGGTTATCGAAAACGGCGAGCGCTTTGGCTTGGCCGCCCTGCACCAGCTGCGCGGCCGCGTGGGCCGCGGTAGCGTGTCGGGCACGTGCCTGGTCATGACCCACTCCAAGGGCAATGGCGGTACGTCGGCGGCGCAAGACCGCCTGCAGTCGCTCGAAAAGACCGCAGACGGCTTTACGCTCGCACAGATGGACCTGCGCCTGCGCCACGAGGGCGAGATTTTGGGCTATCGCCAGCACGGTGGCGTTACCTTGCGCTTTGTTGACCTCGATGCCGATGAGGAGCTCATTGAGTGGGCGCATTTGGACGCGGTCGAGCTCTTGCGGTATGCTTGCAATCTTGACTCTGTGGCGACGCGTCCTCTGCGCGATGCGGTCGCCACG
>DAWCEJ010000327.1:0-3193 GCA_052274955.1 Collinsella sp. | reverse complement strand
GCTTTAAGACCTTCCGCATGAGCCTGGCGTGGACTCGAATCTTCCCCAACGGTGACGAGGCCGAGCCCAACGAGGCCGGCCTGGCATTTTACGAGGACGTGTTCCGCGAGTGCCAGGCACACGGCATCGAGCCGCTCGTGACCATCACGCACTTCGACTGCCCGATTCACCTCATCAAGGAGTACGGCGGCTGGCGCAACCGCAAGCTCATCGACTTCTACAAGAACCTCGCGACCACGATCTTCACCCGCTACAAGGGTCTGGTGAAGTACTGGCTTACCTTTAACGAGATCAATATGATCTTGCACCTGCCGTTTATGGGTGCCGGTCTGGTCTTTGAGGAGGGCGAGAACAAGGAGGCTGTCGAGTACCTGGCCGCCCACAACGAGCTCGTTGCCAGCGCTTGGGCAACCAAGATTGCCCACGAGATCGACCCCGAGGTCAAGATTGGCTGCATGCTCGCCGCAGGTAGCTACTACCCCTACAGCTGTCGTCCGGGCGATGTGCGCCAGGCGCAGCTCGACAATCAGGACAATTACTTCTTCGTCGACGTTCAGAGCCGTGGCTACTACCCGGCCTATGCCGTCAAGAAGCTCGAGCGTCTGGGTATCGATGTGGGCATGACGGACGAGGACCGCGAGATCCTGGCCGCCAACACCGTTGACTTCATCAGCTTTAGCTATTACAGCACCCGTTGCTCCGCCGGTGCCGATAACCCCGATGTCGAGCGCACCCAGGGCAACGCCTTCGCCGGCGCCAAGAACCCCTACCTGCAGGAGAGCCAGTGGGGCTGGGCCATCGATCCACTGGGCTTCCGCATTACGCTCAACGACCTGTACGACCGTTATCAGAAGCCGCTGTTTGTGGTTGAGAACGGCCTGGGCGCCAAGGATGTTGTCGAGGAGGATGGCTCCATCAACGACGACTACCGTATCGACTATCTGCGCCAGCACATCGCCGCGATGCGCGATGCGGTGACCGAGGACGGCGTTGACCTGCTGGGCTACACCACCTGGGGCCCGATCGACCTGGTGTCTGCCGGCACGGGCGAGATGTCCAAGCGCTACGGCTTTATCTATGTCGACCGCGATGATGCGGGCAACGGCACTCTCAAGCGTTCCAAGAAGAAGAGCTTTGACTGGTACAAGAAGGTCATCGCCACCAACGGCGAAGACCTGGCCTAAGGGCGCTGAGGCACTCAACCTTGGGGCTCCAACCCTCCTCGCGTACCTAAAGTACGCTTCGTCGGGCTTGTCGCTCCCAATCTCGAGCACCTCAGGCCCTTAGGAGGCGGACCTGACCGCCGTGTTTCGGAAGTCCTGCTTTATAACGTCCTAACCAAGACACCCGGCGAGCAGTTAATGCCCGCCGGGTGTTTCGTTAAAAGAAGTGAAAGAAAGCAAAAGAAGTTAAAACTTGCAATTGCACTACGGCGCGAGAACATCCAGCGGAACAACTTGGACGCCGCGGTCAGTGACATAGGCTTGTGAGCCAAATCCAATGATTGCGACTTTCGAAACTGGCGGGTTGTTTCCGGCAGCGACCATACGCTTCTCGACAGCAACGAGACTGTCAGACGCCTCTTCGATTTGAGCAGAGCTGAGTTTAACTTCGATCGGAATCCACGTTCCACCGGGAGCCGCAATGACTGCATCGACCTCTAGATCGCGAGAATCGTGATAGTGATAGAGGCCCATTCCATTTGCTTGCGCATAAACCCACAAATCATGAAGGGCCAACGATTCAAAAAGCAGTCCAAGCGTCTTGAAGTCCAGCAGTAATGTCTCCGGAGTCGCCCCGAGCGCCGCGGCCGCTAGTGACGGGTCAGCGAGATGATGCTTCTTCGATTCTCTTAGGTGCACTGGAGATCTCATTGCAGGGCTCCATGTGGGAATATCTCGAACGAAATTAACCCGAGCGAGAAGAGATATGTATGATGACGCCGTTTGTCTCGACACCTCTCCACCAAGATCGGCTACGAGCGTTTTGAGTGTCGCCAAAGTGGATTCATTGCGCGCAAGCGATTCAATGACAGCTTTGACCTTTTCAGGGTCGCGGCGAGAGCCGTCGACACGGGACAAATCTTCTTCGGCAACTATGTCGATGTATCGTTTGGCCATCGCGGACGCAGCCCGCGCATCGTGTCCGACCGCCGCAGGCCATCCACCACGAACAACGCACTCGGCAATCGAGGCAGAATCCAGCGACCCAAAAGCGCCATTGAACTTTTTGCCAGAAATAATGCCCGATAGCTTAACTGCACCGCTGGATTTCCCAAGTTCGAAAAGCGTCATGGTATCCATGCGCAGTTTGGCGAACCTTCCAGCGCCACTGTGCATCGGACGTTTGTCGTCTCGCGGTGTTGCCGACCCCGTAAATATGAACTGGCCAGGCTCACCGCCACGGTTGTCACATTCAAACCGTGCCGCGTCCCAAAGTTTCGGAACCTCCTGCCACTCGTCAATTAGCCGTGGCACCTCGCCGGAAACGGCAAGAGCTGGGTCAGTCTCGGCTCGTAAGCGATTCTCGAAGTTGCGGGACGGGTCCATGAGAAGGAGCCTGGACGCCGCACGGGTCTCGGCTGTGGTCGTCTTCCCGCACCATTTCGGTCCTTCGATGAGAACGGCACCGAATATGCCCAGCAGCTGGTCGAGCTCATTTTCGATAATTCTAGTGTAGTACTTCTTTGGCATAATAATCACCATTGTTTACCAGTGTGTTTAACCAAATATACAGTTATTATTTAACCAAACTTCAACTCTTTGACTAACCATATTTACGCATTTCAATTAACGAAACAGATTAAACATCTACTGTCTGAGTTGGCACTTGGGGACGTACTTAAATGAGTGGTAGTTGGGGACACTCCTTGCCGAATATGGCGGCTGTCGAATGTGGACGCCGTCCTTGCTATGCCACGGTCACGGCGACCTGGGCGTAGCGGGTGCAGGGGCGCTCGGCGCGCGTCTGGACGGTGAGGGTGAGCACGAAGCGGTCGCCGGGTCGTGCGTCGGCGGGCACGATGAAAGCGGCGTCCATCGCGCATTCATGCCACAGCGACAGATCCTGGACGCCTGCATAGCTCGACGGGTCCACGGCGACATCCCAATGCGCATCGAAGCCCCTGCCGTCGGGGTCGACGATGGTCGCTGAAAGGGCGACACGCTCACCGGCTGTAGCACTGCGGGCGGTC
>DAWCEJ010000326.1:0-1145 GCA_052274955.1 Collinsella sp. | reverse complement strand
CCCCAAGTTGCTGCTGCACCAGTGCGGTCTGCCCAAGACCATGGCGCTGGAGCTCTTCAAGCCCTTCGTCATGAAGCGCCTGGTCGAGCTCGGCAAGGTCGAGAACATCAAGGGCGCCAAGCGCGCTATCGACCGCGGTGCCACCTTTGTGTGGGATATCCTCGAAGAGGTCATCGACGGCCGCGTCGTGCTGCTCAACCGTGCACCGACCCTGCACCGTCTGTCCATCCAGGCCTTTGAGCCGGTGCTGGTCGAGGGCAAGGCTATCCACCTGCATCCGCTGGTCTGCTCGCCCTTCAACGCCGACTTCGACGGCGACCAGATGTCTGTCCATGTGCCGCTGTCCAGCCAGGCTCAGGCCGAGGCTCGCGTGCTTATGCTCTCTGCGAACAACCTGCGCTCGCCGGCATCCGGCAAGCCGGTTAACATCCCCTCGCAGGACATGATCATCGGTGTGTACTACCTGACCCAGGTCCGCGACGGTCTGCCGGGCGAGAACCACGTGTTCGCCAGCTTCGACGACGCGCTGCACGCCTATGACTGCCGCTCCGAGGTCGACATGCAGGCCAAGATTCAGGTCCGCGTGTCCGCTGCCGACGCCAATGTCATCAACGAGGACGGCACCCGTATCTTCCGCGTCAAGAACGGCAAGAACGAGTTTGTCGACTACGACGTCACCGGCAACAAGACCGCGCGCTTCGAGACCTCTATCGGCCGCATCATCTTCAACCGCCAGTGCCTGCCCGAAGACTACGAGTTCATGAACTACAAGATGGTCAAGGGCGACGTGGCCAAGCTGGTTGCGGACTGCTGCGATCGCTATCCCGAGGCCAAGGTCGGCCCGATCCTCGACGCCATCAAGTACTCCGGCTTCCACTACGCTACCCGCGCCGGCCTCACCATCTCGGTGTGGGACGCTCTCATCCCTGCCGAGAAGCAGGAGCTGCTCGATCGCGCCCAGGCCAACGTCGACCAGATCAACGAGTACTTCGAGGAGGGCTTCATCAACGAGACGGAGCGCCACATCGAAGTCGTTAACGAGTGGACCGCTTGTACCGATAAGGTTGCAGCGCTCATGCTCGACTTGTTCGACGAGGAGAACCCGCTCTACATGATGGCCGACTCCGGCGCCCGTGGTTCTATGG
>DAWCEJ010000325.1:0-2597 GCA_052274955.1 Collinsella sp. | reverse complement strand
CTTGGTGCGGCGGGACAGGACCTGGATGGTACGACGGATCTCGTCGGTACGGCCGATGACCGGGTCGAGCTTGCCGGCGCGGGCGAGGTCGCAGATGTTGCGACCGTACTGCTCCAGCGCCTCAAACTGCGTCTTGTCCTCGGCAGACGTCACGCGGTCATCGCCGCGCAGCTCCTCGTAGACTTGCTCGATGCGCTCCTTGGTGACGCCTGCGTCGCGCAGAACGCGGCCGGCCTCGCCCTTGTCCTCGGCAAGTGCCATCAGCAGATGCTCGGTCACCACAAAGCTGTCGCCCATCTTGGTGGCCTTCTTCTCGGCCTTCTCGATGACGCGGACGAGCTCGTTGGACAGGCCCATCTGCTGGCCCTCGCCCGAAACCTTGGGCGCGTGATCGATGGCATTTTGCGTGGAGCGTGCGAGCTGAGCCGGGTCGGCACCGATGCGCTCGATGATCACGGAGATATTGCGCTCGCCGGCACCGAGCAGGGCAGACAGCAGGTGAATCGGCTCCACCGCGCCAGCCTGCGCATCGGCAGCCGTGCTCATGGCGGTCTGCAGCGCCTCGCGCGACGTCATTGCTAGCTTATCGATTCTCATGGAATCACCTCTCTTGGGGCGGCCGCCCTACGGGGCGGCTTCACGTTGTTCGAGAAGTATTGTTGCCAGCTTTGCGCGATCTTATACACAAATCTAAGTCTCTATATATAAGATTTTCTGAGTGATCGAAGGATAGGATACTGAGACTTCGACCCACTGCATCCCCAACGGCCAACCGTCTCGATCTGTAACATCTAGCAGTCATTTTTGGTCCTAGGTGTTACAGATCGAGATGAAATGCTCAGCGGCGCCCGTTTATCTAAATCTGTAACATCTACTCGGCAAATAGAGCTCTATCTGTTACAAATCGAGACGAACAGAAGACACCCGAATCGAAAATCTAAATCTGTAACACCAGGCCACTTTTAGCGGCCAAGATGTTACAAGTCGAGACAAACCGAGAACCACCACAAAGGCGCCTGTCCCCTTTGTGGTGGTCCAACAAAGAAACCGCCTCAATAGAAAGAGGCGGTATCAAGCCCAGTCTACGTTTGGCGATCCCCAGACCCAATGAGAACGCAGCGATGGAATCGAGAACCGACAATAGCCCGTTCGCACAGATAGAGGCAGAGATTCAAGGTCAGAGTCCGGCTTAAACGGCTTAGCTATCGCACGTCATATTGTTCTCGTCGTCCTCCCTATCGTATTTATAGTGCTTATAGTGAAAATAGTGAGTTTAGTGAGAAGAGTATCGCTCAAAACTCGTGGACTCAATTATTGACCTCTCGCCCAGAATGAGTGGGGCAAATATTCCTATTAGAGGTCAAATCGAAGCCCAATAGGGCCTTTTCGCCCCGTCATTTCGATCGATCGCTTTCTTTTGAATATTGTCGTAAGCTGGTATCGCTTATCTTAATGAATGCATACTGTTTGCGAGGTACCCGCCGTGAAACGCTCCACCTATATCGGCCTGCTCGTCTTAGCGTTTGCGATTACCGCAGTCGGCGTAGGAATTATCTATCTCGCATTTCTCCCTGCCTCGGCAACGCAGGCGGCGGTTGAAACCGTAAGCTACCCCATCGAAATCCTCACCGATATCGTCAAACCCGATTCAATCACCGTCGATTTCGACGGTACGCCCGCAGCGCTTGGGGTCAGTAACTATCCCCGAATCGAACTTGGAGCCACGCGCTATACCCAAGATGAGCAGCTTATCGGCAAGGCAACCAGTTTACTCAAAGGCAAGACGTTTAAGCGATGGTACGGCGCCGCAATATATCGAGCCAAGAAAGTCCAAATGAATGGCGGGTATTATTCGACCCTTGAACTCGATGCGGCAAACGGGAGCAGACTGTGCAACGTTTCATACGACCCCGGCTACGTGGACAACGAAGGGCCGGGAGTCTATATCTCGGATGGCAACGTGATCTACGTCATGGAAGGCGACCAGACGGCAGTCGTCGATTTTATGGATCGGTGTACCGAGGATGCCTACGAACAAACTTGCGAGCCCGATCCACAGACAGCGCGCGACAGTGGCTCAGCACGCACTTGGCTATTTGACGATGAAATAACCTGGGCCCCATCGAAATAAGGACCCGCCGGGCAGGCACCTTTGTGGTGGTCTCGGCTCCGATGTTCCACTGTCTCGATCTGTAACATCTAGCGGCCCTTTTCAATCCTAGATGTTACAGATCGAGATGAAATGATCGGCGGCGATTGTTTGTCTCAATCTGTAACAGCCGCTCGTCAAATAGGGGCCCAGATGTTACAAGTCGAGACAAACCGAGAACCGCCACAAAGGTGCCTGTCCCCTTTGTGGCGGTTCTCGACAAAAAGAAACCGCCCCGATAACAGAGGCGGCATCAAGCAAGTCTATTTATTAGCGTCCCTCAAGACCCAACGAGAACGCAGAAATGTAGCCCGGGGCTTACCCTTTCCCGAACGCGACCCTCGCGAAGCGCGTGAGCGGGCGGGAAAGGGTAAGCCCCGGGCGGACAATTAAGTGCGTTACTCGGCAGCGGCCTTGAACTTGTTGTAGTTGATCAGGCAGCCAGCTT
>DAWCEJ010000324.1:0-12775 GCA_052274955.1 Collinsella sp. | reverse complement strand
CCATGTTCATGGACACCGCGAAGCTCTCGATAAAGCTGCCGCAGCCCGACGAGCAGGCCTCGTTGAGCATGATGTGCTCGATCACGCCGTCCTTAACGCGCAGGCACTTCATGTCCTGGCCGCCGATGTCCAGGATGAACTCGACGCCGGGCAGGAACGCCTTGGCGCCACGCAGGTGCGCAACGGTCTCGATCTCGCCGGAATCGGCCTTGAGGGCCTCGATGAGCAGCGCCTCGCCATAGCCCGTAGTGGTCACGTGGCCGATGGTGCAGCCGGCGGGGATGTGGTTGTAGAAATCGGCCATGATGACCTTGGCCGTACCCAGGATGTCACCGTTATTGTTGCCGTACCAGGTGTGCAGCAGCTGGCCGTCCTCGCCCACGAGCGCGGCCTTCATGGTGGTGGAGCCGGCGTCGATGCCGATGAACACGCGGCCGGTGTAGCCGTCGAGCTTGCCCTTGGGGACGACCTCCTGGTCGTGGCGAGTCTTGAACTCGACGAAGTCCTCGTCAGTGGCAAAGAGCGGGTCCAGACGCTCGACTTCGGCACCCTGCGTGTCACCCAAGCTGTCGATGGCATCGATGAGCTGCGGGAACGAGCTGAGCTTGTTGGACTCGTGCGCCATGGCGGCGCCGCTTGCCACAAACAGGTGGGCGTTTTGGGATACGATGCGGTGCTCCTCGTCCAGGTTGAGCGTGAGGTAGAAGCGGTGACGCAACTCGGAGAGGTACTGCAGTGGGCCGCCCAGGAAGGCGACGTTGCCGCGGATGGGGCGACCACACGCCAGGCCCGAGATGGTCTGGGTCACGACAGCCTGGAAGATGGACGCGGCGACGTCCTCGGGGCGGGCACCCTCGTTGAGCAGCGGCTGCACGTCGGTCTTGGCAAAGACGCCGCAGCGGCTGGCGATGGGATAGATGGTGGTGGCATTGGCCGCGAGCTCGTTGAGGCCGCTCGCGTCGGTGTGCAGCAGGGTTGCCATCTGGTCGATGAACGCACCCGTACCGCCGGCGCAAGTGCCGTTCATACGCTGCTCGATGCCGTTATCGAAGTAGATGATCTTGGCGTCCTCGCCGCCCAGCTCGATGGCGACGTCGGTGGCCGGGATGAGGGTCTCGACAGCGCGCTTGCTGGCAATGACCTCCTGGACAAACTCCAGGTCGAGCCACTGGGACAGCAGCAGGCCGCCCGAGCCGGTAATGGCGCAGGTCATCTGGGCCGTCGGCAGCACAGTCGCGGCGCCCTCGAACAGGTCGCGGGCGCAGGCGCGGACGTCGGTGTGGTGGCGCTGGTACTTGGCGTAGACGATCTGGTTGTCGTCGTTGAGCACGGCGAGCTTAACGGTGGTGGAGCCCACGTCGATGCCCAGGTGCAGGTTGCCACGAGCGTTCTCGGGGTTGAAGATCGCGCCTTCGGGGGCGTGGGCGGCGGCTATGGGCTCAGCGGCGGTGGCGGGCTCGCTAGTGACGGACGCCTCCCCTGCCGCGTTCTTGGCATCGGCAACTGCCTCGGCAACTTTCTCGGCTGCCGCGGTCGCGGCCTTCTGCGCGGCGTCCACCACGGCGGGCGCGGCCTCGCGTGCGGCAGCAACCATACGATCCTTGATGCCCTCGACGAGTTTGCTCATTGTCTCTCCTCTTAGTTGTTGGACTCGACGGTTGCGGCGGTGTCGGCCGCGTCCTCGAGCTGCAAGTTCAATAGCTTCATGCCGTATTCCGGCACGTTGATATCGATGGGTTGGCCATACAGGTCACCGGGGCGCACAAAAGCGAGCACCGTCATAATGCGCGCCATGGCCTCGGGCGATTCGGTGAGCCCACGCTCAAACCAGCGCTGAATCATGCCAACCTCGGCGCTCACGACGTAGGTGACGTAATAATCGAAGAACGTGCCCAGCGCCAGGCCCAAAATGCCCGTCTGCGCACGCGGCACCACAGCCTCACGCGCTGTGTCGATGATCCTTTTAATGAAGGCCTGGTCGCCGCCCGGACCCAGCAGCGCACCGATTAAGTCGCGGTTGGCCGCAAGATAACGCAGCAGCTCAACCGAACCGGGCGCCGGCTCGAGCTCGTCGATATTGTGATAGAGATCGGGCAGCTGAGCTGCGGTGATGAGCTCAATGCGCTCACGGATCTCGGCCAGCAAGCCGTCCTCGATTTGATTGATAAAGTCGGGGATATCGCGGTAGTGCGAATAGAACGTGCGGCGCGTAAGGCCGGCGCGCTCGGTGAGCGACGCGACATTAATGCGCGAAAGGTCGCCGCTTTCGGCAAGCTCGCTGGCAAGTGCCTGGCGAAGGGCACGCTGCGAGCGAAGGGACCGGCGATCGCATTTCTCGAGCTGGGACAAGCGTCCTCCTTGTTACTCAGCCTGTGCGCTATTGCACAGTACGAGTATTATTGCACACCGTGTGCATCAACACGTAAAGGCAATATTTGGAATGTGACGAGGGGGCAGTCCCTTTGTCACAACCCGCCTGGCTTTTGGAGCGGCATTACCGATTGTCCAAAATGTCATTCGTGGGTAGAATAGTGTCGACGGCAGCCCAAGTTGTAGCTGGCTGGGCAGCGCCGTTGTTTGCATTAGGGGGTCAACGCCTTAGCGGCGGCGACCCCTTCTGTTGCGCTTCGAACGCTGCTTGAGTGCCTCGGAAAGGCCGACAAGCGCCGTGAAGAACGAGACCAAAGCGGTCAGAAGTCTCACGAAATCAATCAAATCGGTCATGGGCATCACCTCCCATCAAATGGAGGGCGCTGCCCGGCACATGGAACTGCCGTCAACGATACCGATTCTATCAAAGCGCAGTTAGATATGCGAATGTTTGTTCGCATATCAGAAGATCGGAGCTCGGGTATGGCGAAGGAGCAGTTCCTTTGCCATACCCGAGCTTGTCGCCGAACTGCCAGCTACATTTTTCGAGTTATTCGGCCACGCTACTGGTTTTGTATAAATGCACCGCCGGGATTATCTGAGGGTTTATGTCCTTATTTGAGCGTATACATGCCCATTTGCGCACTTACGTCACCGAATCAAACACCATTAGAGGCATGAATGTTCCCGAGAGGGCATCTTTAGCCATTTAACGACCTCCGACAGGCCGAATAACTCGAAATTTGTTGGTGGCGAAAGTGTAACAGTCCTATACGCCAAAAGCCGGTATCTCCCATGTGACAAAGGAACAGTCCCTTTGTCACATTATTCGATGACGGTGCGGGAGTTTTGCTTGCGCATGGTGGCGAGCATGTGTTTGGGGACGGCGTGGACCATGCAACTGCCGATAGTTGCGCTCGCGGCGGCCTTAGCTGCATTGCTGCCGTTTTTGGTCGCGTAGCTGTGGCGGAAACGCCTCAGCATAGCAATGTCGTTGCCGCCGTCGCCGTAGACAGCGACCTCGTCCTCGGCAATACCGTAGTAGCCCGCCAGCCAGGCCACACTCTCGCCCTTGTTGCACGCCACGTCCGTGATCTCGAACATCACCGGATCGAACGGCGCGTTGACCACGCGATCGGAACGCTCGGCAAGATACGCCTTAAGGTCGCGCTCCAGCTCGCGCGAGGTCACGCGGCAGTTGATCTTGCACACATCGTGGCGCAAGATGTCGCCAATCGACTGGTCGAAATACTGTTCCTCGTGATAGCCGCCACGCGCACGCATGCCACGCATCACGATGCGCTTGATGGGACTGTCCTTTTTAAAGCCCGCCTGGTGCATCTCGAACGATCCGCTCGAAAACATGCCGTCGGGCGTGGAGCAGTCAAAACAGATATCCGGAAACTCCTTGAGCAGCTCCTCGGTGATTTGTGGGTCGATGGTCCAGGTCTTGAGCACCTCACCATGACTGTCGCGCACGATGGATCCATTGGAGCAGCAGGCGTCAAGCGCCAGGCCCGTAAAGCCATGCTCGCCGATCGGCAACGTCGAGCGTCCAGTCGCGGGAACCACATGCAGGCCAGCCTCAGTCAGCTCGCGAATGGCGCGGCGGATAGTCCTATCTGCCTCGTGCAGGGCGTTAAGCAGCGTTCCGTCTAAGTCACTCGCGAACATCTTGATCATGGGCATGCCTCTCCTTCGTCTGCACGTTATTTTAGACGAAAGAGAGGCATGCCCATGCAAGGGTGTTCCAACGCGCCAGGACATTCGCTTCCGCAAAGCAACGGTGCCCCAGCGCGTTAAGACAATCGCCACAAGCAACTTTTCAGCCGATAAAACAGCGCCGTCGTCAACGTCAGCACCGCCAACATGGCTGCGAATACAATCGCTGGTGTCCATCGATCATATGCAACCCCGTACGTCAATTGGCCGATAGGTGTTGCGCAGGAAAGGACCATGTAAACGACCGAAAGCACTTTTCCGCAGAGCTCAGTCGGCGCTACCCGCTGAACAAACGCGATGATTTCAACCGACGTAATGCTCGCCCACACCATGACCCATGCCGAACCAACCGCAAACACGGTGAACACGCATACATCTGCGCCGAACAGTAGCGTAACAATAATCGGTACGACTCCAAAACAGATCATCGCAACATATCGACATATGCCATTGAAAGAAAAGCGATGCGGCCAAATGCCGACCAAGCCACTGCCAGTAAGACCACCCAAGCCCAGAGCAACCTCAACTATCCCAACGCAGGACGATTGCATGCCGAGATGCTTTGTAACAATAATGGGAGCGCCAATCGTTAGCCCAACCAACGCAAGGTTCAAAACTGCCGCAAGCAAAATCACAGCGACCAATGATGCATTTTGCAACAGATACCGAATCGACTCCCGAAAATCGTTTCGGCATGTCGTACGAGTCGCGCCGTCTCCCATCGTTTCAGATGAGGCATTTTGCTTGAGTACGCCACCAAACAACAGAGCTGAAATCGCAAACGTTACCGACGCGATTGTGCAAAGAGCATCGATGCCAAAGCACCCATAGACTGCCGTCCCGACCACAGGACCCAAGATATTGCTCACCATGGTCACCTGCGAAACCAATGCAGTGGCCCGCTCAACCTTCTTTTCACCCGCCATGCGCACCGTCTCAATTTGGAGCATTGGCTTTAGCAGCGATTGAACACCATATTGAACACAAAGTATCGCTACTACGACGACCGCAAGAGGCAACGAGCGCTTCATGGGGATAGACAGCAGTGATGCAGTCATCAGAGCAATGCCGAGGGCCACGAGGACCTCGCGATGTCTTCCCCTATCCGCCAAGATTCCGCCAGCCGGAGTTGCAAGTACGCCGGGTATGAACGCTATCGCCGCGACGACGCCATATAACGTTGACGATCCACTGCGATCGAACAAGTAAAGTGGATACGCAAAGCACAGCGCCGACAGCATCGAATACGTGCACAGCTGCGCAACCAGAAGTTCCGCGAGCCTGATTGACCGCACTGTTTTTGATTTCAACGAGACACCGACGTCTCTCAGCCCAGCCATAAGCCCACCCCCTATACATACCACTAGTATGTATTTAATGACTTGAAAAGGGCAGCCGTGGCTACCCTCACAAATCAATTACATACCGTTGGTATCTATATTACCACCCGGCGCGGTCCCATACGTCCCAAATCTGCGCCGTTGTCTGAAGCACTTCATTACCCAAATCGAGCCCCACCGCGGCAGCCATCTGCGCCAAACATTGTGCGCGAGCGAGCATTCGCTCCTTGGGCTCGAGCGGACGGAACAATGGCAGCAGCCAAAGATTCGCCAACAACGATACGGCCTCCGCCGCTTCGCGCGGGCATTCGCACGCAATGGAGCCGTCGGCGATGCCCTCCTCGATCACTGGCAAGAGACAGCCATCGGCCGACTCGTCAAATGAGCCCTGGTACTGCATCGCCAGTAGGCGCGAGCTTTTTACCGGATCTGCTGCAGGACGCATACGTGCCCATAGCTCAATTTGTGGAACAACGGACTCGGGAGCGTACAGTCGCTTGAGCTTTTGGGCTCCGGTCATATTACCGACGCCAAGCATCGAGCGGCGGCGCTCAACAATCGGAGTCATCGCCCGATCAAACGCGGCGTTGAAAATCTCTTCTTTGCTCTTGAAGTGATGATAGACAGCGCCCTTGGTCATGCCATCGAGACGGTCAACGATATCTTGAATGCTCGTCCCCTCATAACCCTGTGCGCAGAATAGCTCCAGTGCCGCGTCGAGAATCTTCGCGACCGTCTCCTCGGGATATTTATTGCGACCCATAATCCGCCCATCCGCAACGCAAGCCTTGTGCCTCATTGCAGCATTTTAACGTTGCGGATGGCAGACGGTCGATTCTACACCGCGGCGGGGCCGTGTTCGCCGGTACGGATGCGGATAACATCCTCGACCGGCTCGACCCAAATCTTGCCGTCTCCAACGGCACCGGTGCGGGCGGCGTTGCAGATGATGTCGACAATGCCATCGACATGTTCATCAGCGCAGATAAGGGTGAACTGCACCTTAGGGATCGTGTTGACAAGCAACTCGTTGCCGCGCACGTATTCCTTCCAGCCATGCTGCGCGCCGCAGCCCTGCACCTGGTTGATAGTCATGCCGCGAACATCAGCAGCAAACAGCGCGTCTTTAAGAACCTCGAGCTTCTCCTGGCGCACGATAGCCGTAATTTTCTTCATAGTGAATTCCTCTCAATAATCAACGTATCCCTTTACATGAGACGCGGGTTTCCCAGGTGCCGTAAACCAACCTCAGAGATCAAAAAAGTTCAACTGACTGGTCTTAGCAGGTTTCCCAAGTGCCGCAGATTGCCGTGAAAGAGGAGCGAAGCGTACTTAAGTACGTGAGCGACGATTGAACGGCAAGGTGCGGTGCTTGGGGAAGCTGCTAATCGAGTCCGGAGAATGAGGGGTATGCGCTCTCGCCGTGCTGGCTCGCATCCAAGCCCAGCGCCTCGTCGGCCTCGTCCACACGCAGGCTGCCGTGGAACAGTGCCTTGACCACCGCGGCGATCACCAAGTCGAGCACCAGCACAATAACGACCGTCACCACAATGCCCAGAACCTGCGAGACAAGCAGCGACACGTCGCCCGTGTAGAACAGGCCGCCCTTACCGGTCCACGAGAGCTCCGGCACGCAGAACAGGCCCGTGAGCACACCGCCCAAGATGCCGCCGATACCGTGGCAACCGAACGCGTCGAGCGCATCGTCGTAGCCAAACTTGGTCTTAAGATAGCTGATGGCCAGGTAACAGACGGGCGAGACGATCAGGCCCATGACCAGCGCTGCCCACGGCTCGACAAAGCCCGCACCCGGCGTGACCACCACAAGGCCCGCAACCAGACCGGTGCTGGCACCCACCAGCGTGGGGCGACCGGTGTGCACGCGCTCGACGACAAGCCACGAGACCATGCCCGCCGCGCTGGCCGTCACGGTGTTGAGGATGGCGAGCGCCGCCACGGCGTCGGCCTTAAACTCGCTGCCGCCGTTAAAGCCAAACCATCCAAACCAAAGCAGGCCGGCGCCCAGCGCCACAAACGGCACGTTATGCGGACGGTAGCTCATCATGCCAAAGCCGCGACGACGGCCGAGCATTAAGCAGAGAATCAGGCCCGTGAGACCGGACGAAATGTGTACCACGTCGCCGCCGGCAAAGTCGAGCGCGCCGATGATGTCGCCGATAAAGGAACCATCGCCGCCCCAAACCATGTGGGCGAGCGGCGCATAGACCACGAGCAGCCAAATGCCCAGGAAGGCCGTCATGGCACCAAACTTAACGCGGCCTGCCAGACTGCCCGTAACGATAGCGGCGGTGATCATGGCAAACGCCATCTGGAAGGCGATGTTGATGATCTGAGGGTAGACGGCACCATCCGCAGCATTGCCCTCGGCCGCCTGCAGCACCTGGTTGAGCACCGGCAGGCACAGCAGCTGGTCAAAGCCGCCAATAAACGGGTTAGAACCGTCGCCACCGTAGGCCAGCGACCAGCCGGCAACAATCCACAGCACACCAACCAGGCCAATGGCGCCAAAGCACATAAGCATGGTGTTGATGACATTTTTGCGCCTGGACAGGCCGCCATAGAAAAACGCCAGACCCGGTGTCATTAAAAACACGAGCATGGTGCAGATGAGCATAAACGTTGTCGATCCCGTATCGTACATTCGCTCCCCCTTGGTCGCATGAACGTTGTCGGCGCCCATGATGCGGCCGAGGGCCAACTGGTGTAGACCAGATACGGCGTTGTTAAACGCTGCGTTGTCGAATGGAAACGGTGCCGCAATCTTGGAAACGGCACGGCAACGGGCGCGAAACGAACGGAAAACGTGCGAACGAGAAGGGCGCGCTTGGCTCCGCTCTGGCTAGCGCCGGAACAGCTCGCGGGCTCGGTCGCGGAGGTCGGTAGCTCGGATGACGCCCTCGTAGCGATTGATGCGCAGACGCGGGAAGGCGTTAAAGAAGCGCAGGTCACGACGGCTGAGCGACACACTCGGCACCGGACGGCTCATGCGCTTGCCGGCAAGGCGACGACTGAGCGACGGACGCGGCATGCTCGGCGCGACATCGGCAACGCGGCGGGCAGCGAGCGCCAGGCCGCGAGCACCATCCGAGATAAACGTCGGCATCGAAGCCTTCTCGCGCAGGGCATCGAGCGCCGCGTCGCCCAGCTCGGCCAGCCAAGCGTTAACGGCGCGACCGCGGATATGCGTCTGCGCCACCGAGTCGATCGCCGAATCGGGAATACGTTCGAGCATAGAGTCGGAGGCGTCGGCAAGCGACTCATTGATGCGGTCGGCAAGGTCGGCACGCACACGCTCAAGCTGATCGGACAGGCGGCGCCAGCTGGCCAACGAGCACACCGCATCGACCATCATCGCGACCGCGACGATAAAGGCGGACAGCCGCACAATCAGCACCGGCAGATGGCCAAGCAGCCCCAGCAATGCCGGCTCCACTAAACGGCAAATACACAACGCACCCAAGCCAAACGCGCAGGCCCAGTACAGGCAGATGCGTCCGTGCAGGTTAAACGGCAGATGCGAGTAATCCCAAAACCGGGCACCCGTCGTTTTTTCCAACAGCACGCCCACACTATATTCGATCACGCTGCATACGAGCGCGGCAGCGACAAACTGGCTCGAGGCGTCTGGGATTCCACGCAGCAGCAACCAGCACGCGATGCCGCCCGCACCGTAGATGGGACAACACGGCCCTAGCAAAAAGCCGCTGTTGGCAAAGCGTCCGTGGTTGAGCATGGCGCAGACTGTCGACTCCCATACCCAGCCGCAAAAACCGTAGAAGGCAAACGAGAGTACCAGCGCCGAGAGCGGACAGGCGGCAAGCGTCGCGCCGTCAAATGCCATGCCGATCGCGGTTCCCACCGTCTACCCACTCCTCTTTTCGTTCGATTCTTTGCTCGAGCCGTCGCTCGAGCCCTCGTTCAAATCGTTCGCGCCGCCTTTGCGCGGCAGACGGCCGGCAATCGTCTCGCGCAGCGCGCACCATTTATCCGCCAGGCACACAATCCATGCCTCACGACACGTCGGCGGCACCGGCACCAGCGGAAACATATGCCGCACGATAATATTCCGCTCGCGCGGCGTCAGCTCAAAATCTTCCTCGGCACGCGCCAGAGCAAAAAATGAATGCCGGAATCCGTGCAGTCGATGGCTTGGGTCGGGGTCGTGCCAATCGTAGAGAAAGTAATCGTGTAACAAGGCTCCGCGCAGCAACGAGGCGCGGTCGACCGAAACACCGACGCGGCCCAGGCGCTCGGCAAAGGACAGACTTGCCCGCGCCACCGAGGTCACATGCGTATACACCGTCACATCGCCATGCTGGATAAACTCGCGCGTCAGGTCCAGACGGCCCGCCTGTGCCAGTTGACGGGCAGCATGGTCTACTTCGCACGCGATTTTCTCGGCACGAACGGTATCGGACATGCGGCCTCCTTCCGGCGGCGCTCGGCGGCAAGCCGCAGCCTGCACGCAATGAATAAAATCATCATCGAATTTACCAGTATGGCATCGGACAAAACGTTTTGCCCCACCAGTTGGCGAATTACCGCGCCGCCGTCACATATCAAACGCCAAAATGTGCGAGACTGTCTTGTGCAATTGTGCCGGCCGAGGGAGCGCCGGCGCTCGATTCGCATGGAGTAACCCACAACGATGCTGCTTACGCAAACGACAACGCCCGAGGACGTCAAGGCTCTCAATCGCGCCGAGCTCCCGCAGCTCTGCAGCGAGATTCGCCACGCCATCCTCGAAAGCTCCGCCGCTGTCGGCGGACACGTTGCCCCCAACCTGGGCGTCGTTGAGCTCACGGTCGCGCTCCATCGCGTGTTTAACTCCCCCACCGACAAAATTGTCTTTGACGTGTCGCACCAGACCTACGCCCACAAGGCGCTAACCGGGCGCGCGTACACTTATATTGATCCGGAGCGTTATGGTGAGGCCTCTGGCTTTGCCAATCCCGACGAGTCCGAGCATGACCTGTTTGCCATGGGTCACACCTCGACCTCGGTGAGCTTGGGCTGCGGCCTTGCCCACGCGCGCGACCTGGCGGGTGACACATATAACGTCATTACCGTTATTGGCGACGGCTCGCTTTCGGGCGGCCTGGCGTTTGAGGGCTTTAACAATGCCGCCGAGCTCGACAGCAACCTGATCATCATCGTCAATGATAACGACCAGTCCATCGCCGAGAACCACGGTGGCCTCTATCGCAATCTGGCCGAGCTGCGCGCCAGCAACGGCACCTGTGAGCGTAACGTTTTCCGCGCGATGGGGCTCGACTACCGCTATCTGGACGCCGGTAACGACGTGTTGGTCCTCGTCGACGCGCTGCAGGAACTGCGCGATATCGATCGTCCCATCGTGCTGCACGTCTCCACCGCCAAGGGCAAGGGTTTTGAGCCGGCCCAGAGCGACCCGGAGCGCTGGCACCACGTGGGTCCGTTTGACATGGCGACTGGGCGCAAGCTCTGCCCGGGCCATCCGAGCGAGCCTGCGCCGCGCACCTATGCCGACATTACGGGCGAGGCACTCAGCGCCGCCATCGAACGCGATCCGCAGGTCGTGGGCATCACGGCCGCCACGCCCTACATCATGGGCTTTACACCCGAGCTTCGCGCTGCCGCCGGCAAACAGTTCGTCGATGTGGGCATTGCCGAGGAGCACGCCGTGACCTTTGCCACCGCGCTTGCGCGCTCGGGAGCCAAGCCAGTCTTTGGTGTGTACGGCACGTTTTTGCAGCGCGCCTACGACGAACTGTGGCACGACCTGTGCCTCAACGATATGCCGGCGACCATCCTGGTATTTGGCGCGTCGATCTTTGGCACCACATCCGAGACGCACCTCTCGTTCTTTGATATTTCCATGCTGGGCGGTCTTCCCAACATGCGCTACCTGGCGCCGGCCTGCATGGAGGAATACCTGTCCATGCTGAGCTGGTCGCTCGACCATCGCGAGCATCCCGCGGCGATCCGCGTACCGGGCATCGGCCTGGTAAGCCGCCCCGATCTGGCGCCTGCCGAGGACACCGATTACAGCGTTGCGCGCTACAACGTTGTGCGTCAGGGCCGCGATGTGGCCGTGCTCGCGCTCGGCGATTTCTTTGAGCTGGGCGAGCGCGTGGCAAACCGCTTGGCCGCCGAGTACGGTATCGAGACCACGCTTGTCAACCCGCGCTTTGCAACTGAGCTTGACCGCGAGTTCCTCGACAGCCTTGCCGTCGAGCATCGCGTTGTCGTCACCCTCGAGGACGGCATCTTGGACGGCGGCTGGGGCGAGCGCGTGGCATGTTATCTGGCATGCACGCCGTTGCGCACGCGCACCTTCGGCATTGCCAAGGGCTTCCCCGACCGCTACGACCCCAACGAGCTGCTCGCTCAGAACGGCATTACGGTCGAGAACATGGCCGCCGAAGCCGTGAGACTACTCAACGCGTAAGAAAACCTCCGCAAGGAAAGCACCCCTGCGGAGGTTTTTATTTTCGCGGCGCGAAAAACGAATAGCCGTTCATACGCGATCTCCATACTTATATATGCGTCGCGCTGCCGCCATTATAGCGACCGCCGCGAGCGACCACCCCGTCCGCGAAACGCCGTCTCAGCAGCAATAACCGACGTTTTCCCAGATAAAACCTACCAAAATAGACCTGTCCCTTTTTGGTAGGTAGAATAACCCATAAGGTAAGTATGTTTCTGAGTTATTTCGTGTTGACCCATCTGAGCGCAATAGGGTATAACTCTACTCAACCACTAGGATTTTTTGAGAAAGGTGTTCTCCTATGAGCAAGAACCTCTCCCAGCAGGTCGTTCTCGACCGCCGCGGCTTTGTCGCCGCCACCTTCGCAACCGTCGCCGGCCTTGGTCTTGCCGGCTGCTCCGACACCAGCGCCGAGGCCGACAAGGGCTCCGCCGCCTCTTCCAAGAGCTCTGACGACACCAAGGCTTCCACCACGCTCGACGCCAAGGCATTCGACAAGCTCGTCGACAACGGCCCCAAGGCCGACGACGATGCCATCGCCGCCAGCACCTGGGCCACGGCCGTCAAGAATGCCGGCGTCTTTAAGATCGGCAGCGTCCAGACCTCCACGCTCTTCTCCCTCCTCAACGAGAAGGACGGCAAGACCCGCGGCTTCGATGCCGGCATCGCACAGCTCCTGTCCAACTACATTCTGGGCGAGAACAAGGTCGAGATCACCCAGGTGACCTCGGACACGCGCGAGTCCGTCCTGCAGAACGGCCAGGTCGACGCCGTCTTTGCCACCTACACCATCACCGATGAGCGCAAGAAGCTCGTCTCCTTCGCCGGCCCCTACTATTACCCGCAGCAGGCC